>CAJASG010000792.1 GCA_903944555.1 uncultured beta proteobacterium | reverse complement strand
GTGCGCGGCCCCAAGTTGCCTCCCAGTGCGACCCAGCACCGGCCGGAGTTGTCCGGAGCACCGTTTGAAGCTATGGGGGTGTCGCTGGTGTTTCATCCCCGAAACCCTTATGTGCCAACCGTGCACATGAATGTGCGCATGTTGTCCGCCAAAGCGCCTGATGGATCTGAGGTGTGTTGGTTTGGTGGTGGTATGGATCTGACGCCGTTTTATGGCTTTCAGGAAGATGCGGTGCATTTCCACCGCACCTGCCAGCAAGCGCTTGCCCCCTTTGGCGAAGACAAATACCCGCGTTTCAAAACGTGGTGCGACGACTACTTTTTCCTGAAACACCGCAACGAGCAACGCGGTGTGGGTGGCATATTTTTCGATGATTTTTCGGAGTTGGGTTCCGAGCGCAGCTTTGCCATGGTGCAGTCGGTGGGGGATTCCTTTTTGACGGCTTACCTGCCGATTGTTGAACGGCGCAAAGATACGGTGTACGGCGCTCGGGAACGCGATTTTCAGCTGTATCGCCGTGGGCGTTACGTAGAGTTCAACTTGGTTTGGGACCGCGGCACCCATTTTGGCTTGCAGTCCGGTGGCCGCACAGAATCCATTTTGCTGTCCATGCCGCCGCATGCCACTTGGTCATACCAAAATGTCCCTGAGGCAGGCTCCGCCGAAGACGCGTTGTACAAAGAGTTTTTGGTTCGCAAGGATTGGATTTGAGCAACTTGCCCCGTATGGGTCAGCGTATCGGTGTGTTCGGTGGTGCGTTTGATCCGCCACACCAAGGGCACGTTGCACTGGCAAAGACCGCCATTGATCAGTTGCAATTGGATGTTTTGCGCGTCATTCCTACCGGTCAGGCTTGGCACAAGTCCCGCAGCCTCACACCAGCGGTGCACCGGCTGGCCATGGCCCGGATGGCGTTTGCAGATTTTCCGCTTGTGGTGGTGGACCCGCGAGAGACGCAACGCGCGGGCGCCAGCTATACGGTCGACACTTTGCAGGAGCTGCACACCGAATTTGCCGGCGCGCAATTGTTCCTAATCCTGGGGCAGGACCAGGCACAGGCCCTGCCCACTTGGCACCGTTGGGAGGAAATTCCCCGACTTGCTATAATTTGTGTAGCTACTCGCGCTGGTTTTGCTGGCGATTCAGTGCATTTGGATGATTTACCGGGCCCACTGCCAGAGTTTTTCCCCTTGGAAATGCCCTCTGTACCCGTGAGTGCTACCGATATTCGTCGCTCTGTGGCGAACCACCAAAACGTTACCCCTCTGGTTTTTGAGCCCGTTGCGCGTTATATTGAACAACATCACCTTTATCAAACACTCTGATGACTACTCCACCTGTTGCAAAAAAAGACATACAAAAACTCCAGCGTGCCATCGTTGATGGACTTGAGGACGTGAAAGCCCAGGATATTCAGGTGTTTGATACCGAGGAGCTTTCTGCGTTGTTTGAACGTGTCATCGTGGCTTCAGGTACTTCCAATCGTCAGACCAAAGGTTTGGCTGCAAGTGTGCGCGATGCAGTTCGCGATGCCGGTTTCCCCAAGCCCCGTGTTGAAGGTGAAGCCAATGGCGAATGGATCATTGTGGACTGTGGGCAAGCTGTGGTGCACATCATGCAACCCAGTTTTCGCACTTACTACAACTTGGAAGAGTTGTGGGGTGAGAAGCCCGTGCGTCTGAAGTTTGGCTCTAGCAAGCCCGCCATGGCGGAATCGGCAAAAGTGGCTTCCAAAGAAAAAGAGGCCGCCAAACCTGAAGGCAGTCTGCGTCGCTCCAATGCTGCTAAAAAGGGCGTGGCCGAGGCGTTCCCGTCCAAGGCTGAGTTGAAAAAAGCAGCTGCTTTCAAACCCGCCGCTGGAAAAACACCGGTGAAGAAGGCGACCGCCAAGCCAGCGCCAGAGGCACCAGTTTCTGAAGAAAAGGCCACTACCCGTAGGCCCGCTGCTCCAAAAGCCGCAGCACCAAGGGCTGCTGTAGTGAAAAAGGCAGCCGCAAAACCAGCCGTCAAGGCCGTCGTCAAAGTCGCAAAAAAAGTGCTGGTAGTGAAGGCTCCGGCCAAAACTATCGCCAAAGTCGCGGCCAAAAAAGCGGCAATCAAAAAGCCCGCTCCACGCAAAGCCTGATTCGGCAGTGAGGCTGGTCATTGTTGCGGTGGGTCAACGGGTTCCCGATTGGGCCCAAACCGCATGGGACGACTACGCCAAGCGGTTTCCGCATGAGTTAAAGGTTGAACTCAAGGCGGTAAAAACCGAACCACGCGGGTCCAAAACGCTGGACACGCTGTATGCCGCCGAACGGGTGCGTATTGAGGCGGCCATTCCGAAAGGCGCACGTATTGTTGCGCTGGACGAGCGTGGCACCAATCTGACGACCAATGCACTGGCAACCCGACTCACAGACTGGCAAATGGGGGGCGGTGACGTCGCGTTGATCATCGGGGGCCCGGATGGCATTGAACCTGCCTTTCGCCAGGCAGCGCACGAACGTATTCGCTTGTCCGACATGACCCTGCCGCATGCATTCGCCCGCGTGTTGTTGATTGAGCAACTGTACCGTGCTTGGTCCATCAACGCCAACCATCCTTACCACCGCGAATAGGGAGCTTGGTGTGATCCCGTTTATTTATCTGGCATCCCAAAGCCCACGGCGCAGCCAGTTGCTGACGCAGTTGGGCGTTCGGCATGAGTTGCTGCTGCCAAGTGCTGAAGAAGACGCCGAAGCGCTTGAAGTGGTTCTGCCCAATGAAGCGCCAAAGACCTATGTGCAGCGGGTGACCCAGCTGAAGCTGGATGCCGCAATGGCACGCATGAAGCGCCGCGGTTTACCTGCGGCACCGGTTCTGTGTTCCGACACCACGGTTGCTTTGGGCCGCACTATTTATGGCAAGCCTGTTGATCGGCAAGATGCAGTGCGCATGCTGCGCGCATTGTCGGGTCGTACCCACAGAGTGATCACAGGTGTTGCTCTTGGCATGGGCAACAAGCGCTTACTCGCTTGCAGTGAGTCGAAGGTCACATTTGCCGAGTTAAGTGAGCAAGAAACCATCGCCTATGTCGCCTCCGGCGAGCCCATGGGTAAGGCTGGTGCCTATGCAGTACAGGGCGGTGCTGCCGCATTTATCGCGCGCATCAGCGGAAGTTACTCCGGCATCATGGGGTTGCCGCTGTTTGAAACGGCAAAGCTGCTGAAGGCGGTAAGCTAGGGACCATGCAACAAGATATTTTGATCAACTGGTCCCCGCAGGAAACGCGTGTGGCGATCGTCGAGAACGGGGCCGTGCAGGAGTTGCACGTCGAACGCACTCTTGAGCGTGGTCTCGTTGGCAATGTGTACTTGGGGAAGGTTGCCCGCGTCCTTCCCGGAATGCAGTCGGCGTTTATTGATATCGGATTGGAGCGTGCGGCATTCCTGCATGTTGCAGATGTTTGGCACCCCCCCCTTGAGGGTGAGTCGCTGAGCGCCTCCCGTAGCGCGCAAGTGCAAATCCCGATCGAGAAGCAGGTATTTGAAGGCCAGGCACTGATGGTGCAGGTTATCAAAGACCCCATCGGAACCAAGGGTGCGCGCCTGTCCACGCAAATCAGCATCGCCGGACGCTTGTTGGTCTTCTTGCCGCAAGACGATCATATTGGCGTGTCGCAAAAAATTCCAACGGCACAGCGTGACGATCTTCGCAACCGTCTGCAAAAGCTGGCAGGTACCCAGGGCGGTGGTTTTATCTTGCGAACCAATGGTGAAGACGCGTCGGATGCCGAGTTGTCCGAAGACATCGGGTATTTGCGCAAGGCTTGGGCCCGAATCAAAAACGCATCGGTTCGGCTGCCCCCACAAAGCATGCTTCACCAAGACCTGAATTTGATGCAGCGCGTACTGAGAGATTTGGTTTGCGAATCCACCCAGACCATCAAGGTTGATTCTTTGGAGCAATTTGCTGTCCTAAAAGCGTTTGGTGCGGAATTCATGCCAATGGCCGTGGAAAAGCTGCAGCACTACAAGGGCGAGCGGCCAATCTTTGACCTGTATTCGATTGATGAAGAAATTGCAAAAGCATTGGCCAGACGGGTGGAGCTCAAGTCCGGCGGATATTTGATTGTGGACCAGACAGAGGCGTTAACCACCGTCGATGTCAACACCGGCGGTTTCGTTGGCGCCCGCAATTTTGACGACACGATTTTCAAAACGAACCTTGAGGCCGCCCAAGCCATCGCGCGGCAGTTGAGGTTGCGTAATCTGGGTGGAATCATCATTGCTGATTTCATTGATATGGCCCGTGAGGACCACCGCGAAGCCGTGTTGTCGGAGTTCAAAAAGCAGCTGCGTCGTGATCGTGTAAAGACCATGGCCGGTGGATTCTCACAACTGGGCTTGGTCGAGATGACGCGCAAGCGCACCCGGGAGTCCCTGGCACGCATGTTGTGTGAGCCTTGTGCTGTGTGTGAAGGCAAGGGCATCGTGAAGACTGCACGCAGCGTAACCTATGATATTTTTCGCGAAATTCTGCGCGAAGCACGCCAGTTCAATCCACGCGAATTCCGGATTGTTGCGTCCCCAAAGGTGATTGAGCTGTTCCTGGATGAAGAAAGCCAACATTTGGCCGGTTTGAGTGAGTTCATTGGTAAACCGGTGTCCCTGCAAAGCGAAGCCGCGATGGGGCAGGAACAATACGACATTGTGTTGATGTAGCTATGGGTTTGCGGATTGCTGTTTTGAGTCGAAATTTTGCGACCACAGGGGGTGGGGCGGAGCGTTACTCCATCGCCGTGGTGGAGCAATTGGCGTCTCGTCACGACATCCATGTGTTCGCTCAAAACATCGGGCACGTATTTCCGGGCGTGACTTATCACAAGGTTGCAATGCCCTTGGGCCGGCCACGGTGGATCAATCAGCTCTACTTTGCCATTGCAACCTGGTGGGCGACCCGTAAAGGATTTGATGTCGTGCACTCCCATGAAAATACGTGGCACGGCAATATTCAGACAGTGCACGTGATTCCTGTCAAACACAACCTGTTTGTTGGAAAGCAAGGCGTAGAAAAAGCATTGCGATGGATCAAGGTGCTGACCAGCCCGCGTCTGCTGGTGTACCTGTGGCTGGAGAAGATGCGCTACGCCATTTATGGCAAGCGCCGTGTGGTGCTGACGTCTGCGGCTCTGAGGGATGTAATGCTTGCAACCTATCCGCAAGCGGCTGCTGCAATGGACGTCATCACGCCAGGCGTGGCCTCGGTTCCGGGTCTTGCCAAAGCGGCAGAAAAATCTGCAGCCAGAACGCGTCTCGGACTACCCGAAACAGGGCGCTGTTTGCTACTGGTGGGAAATGATTTCCGTAAAAAGGGGCTGCCCGCGCTGATTCAGGCGATACGGATATTGCCGATGGATATCTGTTTGGCTGTGGTTGGAGCCTCTTCACAACTTGCTGAAATGCGCCAAGAGGTTGATGCAACCGGGCTGGGCAAGCGGGTGGTTTTTTTGGGCTCGTTGGTCAATATCGGCGATGCATACGACGCCGCAGATTGCCTGGTGCATCCGACATTGGAAGATACCTATGCCATGGTGGTTTTGGAGGCGATGGCGCACGGTTTGCCGGTTATTGTGAGCGCACCAGCCTATTGCGGTATTTCTGGCGACTTGGTGGATGGCGTTCATGCTCTGTTGTTGCCGGACCCACGATCATTCGCTGGATTGGCGGCTGCGATTTCGCGTGTATTGACGGACAGCACACTTGCACATGCCCTATCCGAAAACGCCGAGATTTTTGCAAAAAACCATTCATGGAGTGACACGGCACGGCGGTATGAGCGGCTGTATGAACGCGTATCCAGCAAAAAGAAGCAGCGTTGGCTGGTATTGGCCCACGCGTTCAACATGGATGGGCGTGCCGCCAGTCAAACCATTACCGACAAGCTTCCGCATCTCGAGCGAGCGGGCATTGAATTGGTTATTTTGAGTGGAGTGTCAGGGGTGCATGACACGCATTTTGAACACCACCAACTCTGGCCATCCGGCCCGGCTGGTATTCGCTTTGAGCTCCGACATGTATTGCGAAAGCACCTGGGGTATGGAGTGCGCTACCGAGCCATCATGCTGTTGGCATCACTGGTTTTACTGCCAGGCATGATTGTGGAGAAAATGTTTCGGCCGATTGAGAGTTCGTGGTCCTGGTGGTTCAGTGCCTATTGCAAAGGGTTGCTCCTTGCCCGCGCCGGTCCACCGTTTGATTTGATTTACTCCACAGGCGGGGCGTTTGCCGCCCATCTTGCCGCCAGGCAGTTGAAGAAATCATTAAATATCCCCTGGGTGGCCGAAGTGCATGATCCTTTGGTCAATCCGGGCATGTCATCGGAAATTCGATGGTCGGCCCAGCAAAAAATGCAGGCGCATGTGGAACATCAGATATGTTCGGATGCTGACATTGCGATATGGTTTACAGATGCTGCATTGGCCAGTGCG
>CAJASG010000791.1 GCA_903944555.1 uncultured beta proteobacterium | reverse complement strand
GCACCTGGCCACGGGCCAGATTGGCAAGCCAGGCGCCGGGCCGTTCTCACTCACCGGCCAGCCCTACGCCATGGGCGGGCGCGAAGTGGGTGGCCTGGCCAATTTGCTGGGCGCGCACCGCGACCTGTCCAACCCGGTGCACCGCGCGGAAGTAGCGGCGCTGTGGGGCGTACCGGAGGTGCCCTCCACACCCGGAAAAACCGCGGTGGAGATGTTCCAGGCCGCGGCGGACGGCGAAATCAAAGCACTGTGGATCGCCTGCACCAACCCCGCGCAAAGCATGCCCGACCAGGCCACTGTGCGCCGCGCCTTGGAGCGCGCCGAGTTTGTGGTGGTGCAAGAAGCCTTTGCCACTACGGCCACCACGCGGTTTGCCGACCTGTTGCTGCCCGCCACCACCTGGGGCGAAAAGGAAGGCACGGTCACCAACAGCGAGCGGCGCATCTCCCGGGTCCGCGCTGCGGTCAAGCCACCGGGCGACGCCCGCCACGACTGGCATATCGCCGTGCAATTCGCGCAGCGGCTGGAGGCGGCGCGGCTGGAGGCGGCGCGGCCACAGGCGCCACACGGCAGCCTTTTCCCCTACACCTCACCGGAATCGGTTTGGGTCGAACACCGCGAATCCACCCGTGGGCGCGACCTCGACATCACCGGCATGTCCTACGCCATGCTGGAGCACGCGCCTCAACAATGGCCGTTGCCCGAAGGCGCAACGCAGGGCAAAGCACGCCTGTACGAAGACGGCGTATTCCCCATGCCGGATGGCAAAGCGCGCTTCATAGCCGCACCGTACAAGGGGGTGGCCGAGCCACGCGAGTCGCGCTACCCGTTTTCACTGACCACCGGGCGCCTGCGCGACCAGTGGCACGGCATGAGCCGTACCGGCACCTTGGGGCGCCTGTTTGGCCATGTGA
The DNA here is from genome assembly GCA_903944555.1 of uncultured beta proteobacterium. Classification (GTDB taxonomy): domain Bacteria; phylum Pseudomonadota; class Gammaproteobacteria; order Burkholderiales; family Burkholderiaceae_C; genus Allorhodoferax. Next base: position 2,172 of record CAJASG010000791.1, on the reverse strand, counting down.
GCGAACCGGCCGTGCAGATGCACCCGCAAGACATGGCGCGCCAGGGGTTCAAAGACGGCGATCTGGCCTTTGTGACCAGCAAGCGCGGCAGCATTGTGGTGCCGGTGCAGGCTAGCGCCGAGCTGGGGCTGAGTCAGACCTTCATGGCCATGCATTGGGGCGAAGAGTTTCTAAGCGGCCAAGCCAGCACCGGCCAGCGCCTGGCAGGGGTCAACGCGCTCACCACGTCCGCGTACTGCCCCGACTCCAAGCAGCCCGAGTTCAAACACACCGCCATCAAGGTTTTGAAAGCAGACTTGCCGTGGAACCTGCTTGCCGTGGCATGGCTGCCATCGGCTCAGGTGCTGTCAGTCCGCCGCGAACTGCAGGCCCTCATGGCCCGCTTTCCGTTTGCCAGCTGCACACCGTTCTCCAACAATGTCCCCACGGACGGCACCCAAGCCGAGCGCAGTGGCGTGCTGTTTCGGGCCGCGGGCCACGAGGCGCCGCCTGACGAGCTCTTGCAGCACATCGAAGCGATCTTGAACCTCAATGGCAGCGATGTCCTGCGTTATCTGGATAAAAAGCGCGGCCAACGCCGTGCCGTCAAATTGGTACATGGCGACAAAGATGTCACGCTGGAGGGCTTCATGCTGGGTGGGGACACCAGCGCCCAAAGCTGGATCAAAACCCTGCTGCAAGACGAGCTCCCCGCGCACACCTATGGGCGTGCTCTGCTGGTGCCCGGTGCCACGCCCCCCATTGCGGTGGTGTCGCGGGGCAAGCCGGTGTGCGCCTGCTTCAACGTCACCGACGTGGCGATTGATGCGCACCTTGCGCGCTGCAGTGGCTCTGACAAAGATCGATTGGCGTCCCTGCAAACCACATTGAAATGCGGCACCAACTGCGGCTCCTGTGTGCCGCAGTTACAACGCATGGTGCGTGCAGCCGAGCACACCTGAGCAATTTTCCTGAACGAATGCCACCCAAAAGATACGCCTGCGCCCTTAATACAGCTTATGGATCACTATGGGGATTCATAGGAGAATTTGCCCCGCAACGGCGCCGCATTCGACGCCACAACCGCTTTACTGGGTCAACTCCATGAACCTGAACCGCCGAATTTTTCTTGCCCTGGCTGCTTCGTCTGCCTTGCTCCCACCAGCAGACGCACAGGTGTCCGACCTGAGTGACGCCATCAACAAAGCCGGCCGTCAGCGCATGCTGTCACAACGCATGGCCAAGGCCTACCTGTGCATGGGGCAGCAAGTGCAGGTGCCCGCAGCTACCAAAGCCCTGGACCAATCCATGGCCCTTTTTGACCGCCAGTTGGTCGAGCTCAAGGCCTATGCACCCGCAGGTGCCGTGCGGGATAACTACCAGCAACTGGAATCGGAATGGTCCACTTTCAAGGCCGTGCTGGTTGGGTCGGCACCCTCGGCGGCCAACGCTGTAAAACTACTGGCGCAAGACAGCAAGGTGCTGGAGTTGTCGCACAAGGGCACCGTGCAACTGGAGCAACTTTCGGGCAAGCCCTTGGGCAAGCTGGTCAACATAGCCGGACGCCAGCGCATGCTGTCCCAGCGCATGGCCAAGTACTACATGGCCATGGCCTGGAACGTGGACGCGGCAGCCTCTGAATCCGAACTCAACCGTGCCCGCACCGAATTTGTCACCGCCATGGAGGTGTTGCGCAACGCCCCCGAGGCCACGCCCGCCATCAAGCAGGAGTTGTCGCTGGCCGACGGGCAATGGGTGTTCTTTGAAGCGGCACTATCGGCACGCCCCAGCGCAGGCCCCAAAGCAGCCAACAACGTCTTTGTCGCCAGCGAGAACCTGCTGCAGGTCATGGACAGTGTCACCGGCCTTTACGCACGCATCAACCGCGCTTAAGTCGGAGACAATCGCGCCATGGGCATTGGAAAATACATCAAAGAAATTGGTCGGGGCAAAGACGGCGCACGCGCGCTGACCCGTGAACAGGCGGCAGATCTGATGGGTCAGGTGCTGGACGCCACGGTCACCGACCTGGAAATCGGCGCGTTTTGTCTGGCCATGCGCATCAAGGGCGAAACGGCCGAAGAAATGGCAGGGTTTCTGGACGCCACGCGCGAACGGCTCACGCTGGTGCCCGCGGGTGAAAAGCCTGTCATCGTCATCCCCAGTTACAACGGGGCCCGCAAGCTGCCGCTG
>CAJASG010000790.1 GCA_903944555.1 uncultured beta proteobacterium | reverse complement strand
CGCCCGCAAGTCCCTGGAACAAGGGCGCCACCTCAACCAAACCGCGCGTCCAGCGCCACACCCGGGTCTGGCGCCCGCATGAACGCCTCCCCCACCAGGAAGGCATTGACGCCCGCTGCACCCATGCGCAGCACATCGTCGCGGGTGTGAATGCCACTTTCGGTCACCAAAATGCGGTCCGCGGGGACCTGCGTACGCAAGCCCAACGTGGTGTCCAGCGACACCTCAAAAGTTTTCAGGTTGCGGTTGTTGATGCCGACCAACGGGGTTTTCAGCTTCAGTGCCCGTTCCAGCTCGGCACCGTCATGCACTTCCACCAAAACGGCCATATCCAGACCGATGGCAATCGCCTCAAAGTCCTTCATTTGTGCGTCATCCAGGCAGGAGGCAATCAGCAAAATACAGTCCGCCCCCATTGAGCGGGACTCGTAGATTTGGTAGGCATCCACCATAAAATCCTTGCGCAGCACCGGCAATTGGCAGGAAGCCCGGGCCTGCTTGAGGTAGTCCACCTGGCCTTGAAAAAATTGCACATCAGTCAGTACGGACAGGCAGGCCGCGCCATGCTCGGCATAGGTCTGCGCAATGTCGGCGGGAATGAAGTCCTCGCACAGCACGCCCTTGGACGGGCTGGCCTTTTTGATTTCAGCAATCACGGCCGGCAGGCCCGCCGCGATTTTGGCGCGGATGGCACCCACAAAGTCGCGCGTCAGGACCCGCGACTCGGCGTCGGCCCGCATGACTTCACGTGATTTGCGTTTGAGCGCTGCAGCGACCTCCTGGTGTTTAACGGCAACGATTTTGTCGAGAATGTCACTCATAAATATCCTTAATGTGCGAGCTGGGTGGAAAGCGCCACCAGCGCTTCGAGCTTGGCCTTGGCTGCTCCTGATTCGATAGCTACCCGCGCTTGTTCTATACCGGCTTGCATGCTGTTGGCCACATTGGCCGCGTACAGCGCTACCCCAGCATTCAACACCACAATGTCTTTCGCCGGGCCGGCCTGATTGTTCAACACCCCCAGCAGCATGGCCATGGAGTCGGCGGCAGTTTCCACTTTCAACGCCCGGCTGCTGGCCATGACCATACCGAAGTCTTCGGGGTGGATCTCGTATTCGGTGATCTGGCCGTCCTTGAGCTCGCCCACCAAGGTGGCAGCTCCCAAACTCACTTCGTCCATGCCGTCGCGACCGTAGACCACAATGGCGTGCTCGGCGCCCAAGCGCTCCAGGGCGCGCACCTGAATGCCTACCAAATCGGCATGGAACACACCCATCAGGATGTTGGGTGCGCTGGCCGGGTTGGTGAGTGGCCCCAGGATGTTGAAGATCGTCTTGATCCCCAATTCGCGGCGCACCGGTCCGACATTTTTCATGGCCGGATGGTGGTTGGGCGCGAACATGAAGCCCACCCCCACCACGGCGATGCACCGGGAAATTGCCGCAGGCGACAGGTTGATTTTCAGCCCCAACGCCTCCAGCACAACGGCGCTGCCGCGTTTGCAGCTGACGCTGCGCCCCCCGTGTTTGCTGACCT
>CAJASG010000789.1 GCA_903944555.1 uncultured beta proteobacterium | reverse complement strand
GATGGCAATGGTGGCGGCAACGACCTTTTCTACGCGCTGTCTTACCTGATTGCGATCTTTGTTCATTCGCTCTTGGCGGCAGGCTTGCCTTTACTTTTATCGAGACGAACTCAACGCGAACTTGTCTCCAGCGAGGCGTCGTTACTCAAAGTGCAGCAGGTTGGACGTGTGGCTCACGCTTGGCTGGACACCAACACCATGGTCATCACCGGCAACGACGTATTTCGTGAAGTTCTGGGTCTTCCGCGTGATCTGGAAATCACTTTGGATGTCTGGCTATCGATGGTGCATCTCGATGATTTGCCCCGGTTGCGCCATGCTGCCACTGTTACACAAGGGGGGGTGTACTTTTCCGAGGGCCAAGAGTACCGAATGCTGCGCTATTCAGACCAGCAAGAGATTTGGATTGAATTATCCAGCCAAGTTTTGAGCGACCCGATGGACGGGCATCCGATTCTTCTGAGCATCCTGCGTGATATCACAAGTCTCAAGCAATCCGAACTCGACGCGATTCGCAAAAAACACGAAGCGGAGCAATCCAGTCAATCAAAGTCGCAATTCTTGGCCAACATGAGCCATGAAATCCGAACACCAATAAATGCAATTTTGGGCATGCTCGCTTTGCTTCAGCACACAAGTCTTACTTCCCGTCAATTAGATTACGTCAGCAAGGCTGTGGGCGCGACGCAGGGTTTGTTGGGATTGATCAATGACATCCTGGATTTCAGTAAAGTCGACGCTGGCAAGATGAGCTTGGAGTGTCGGCCGTTCAGCCTGGACGCACTGCTGCGAAATCTGGCCGTTGTACTTTCCAGTAATACAAAGAACAAGAACATCGATGTTCTCTTTGAAATCGATGCCCAGCTGCCCACCGTGCTGATGGGGGATGCGCTTCGTTTGCAGCAAGTACTTATCAACCTCGGTGGTAATGCCATCAAGTTCACCGAGGCAGGTCAGGTCATCATCGCCCTAAAAATGATTGTGGCAGATGAAATTGGCGTGACCATTGAATTTTCAATACAAGATTCGGGTATCGGCATTGCACCTGAACATCAGAAACTGATCTTTGAAGCATTCTCACAAGCCGAAGCCTCAACAACACGGCGTTTTGGTGGAACAGGTTTAGGGTTGGCGATTAGCAGATATTTGGTCGAATTGATGGGCGGTACTCTGCTTGTGGAAAGTGAGCTGGATATTGGAACTACGTTCCGTTTCCGTATTGCATTCCCTGCTCCGACAGAAACCCCTGAGGATCTTCATGCGCCCGATCGCAGCGGCTTTCCAATGCAAAGACGCGTGCTCATCGTGGACGACAACCCATCTTCCGGGCATTTGCTTCAAGAAATTGCCCATGCACAGGGATGGCCATCGGATTGGTTTGGTGCGGGAGCCGATGCTTTGGCAAAGGTGCAAGCACAGCGTCTGAATTCGGGCGAAGAGTTCCCATATTCGCTTGTACTTGTTGACTGGCAAATGCCTGGAATGGATGGGTGGGAAGTGGTCCGCCAACTTCGAGGTGTCGCAAGACAATGTGTCGGGGCTCAGCCTCTGGTCATCATGATGAGTTCAAACGGGCGCCAAGACCTGGCATTGCGCTCAGAGGACGAACAGGCGTTGGTGGATGGGTTCATGGTTAAGCCCGTGACCAGCTCAATGATCCTGGACGTAGTCTTGGAGGCAAATACCGTGCGTTCCGGGGTTCGTCGGTTGGCGACCCGGCGGTCAAATAAGCGGCAGCTAGCGGGAATGCGGATCTTGGTGGTCGAAGACAACCTTCTGAATCAGCAAGTCGCAGAAGAGCTCTTGAGCAACGAAGGCGCTCTTGTCTCACTAGCTGCCAATGGTCAACTCGGTGTGGAGGCGGTGCAGTCTGCAACACCTCAATTTGATGTTGTTCTCATGGACATCCAAATGCCTGTGATGGATGGTTATCAGGCGACTTCCGTTATCCGAAATAGGTTCGGACTGGACCAACTTCCTATCGTTGCAATGACTGCCAATGCCATGGTTGGAGATCGTGACGCCTGCATTGCTGCCGGCATGAATGAGCACATCGGCAAACCGTTCGATATGGCCATGCTGATCTCACTACTAATTCGATCTACGGGGTTTCTGGTACCTATCGAGCAGGAAGCACAGGATTCCGACACTGATCGTATGCAAGACACCGCACTGCCGGAAATCACGGGAGTTGAGCTTTCCTTGGCGTTACAAAGAATGTCAAATTCACGAACCTTGTACAGACGCGCAGCACAGGAATTTTTAAGAAATTTGCCCACGATTCAGGAGGGTGTGCAAAACATTGGACTGGCGCAGGAAACTAAGACCTCGACCATGACCCTGCACACACTCAAGGGAAATGCTGCAACCTTGGGACTCACAGAGTTGGCCGTCCACGCAGGGCGTCTGGAGCACATGGTTGCGGCGGGTAAAGAACCGGACGACTGGGCACAGGAACGCAACGCATTGGAGAGGCACTTAAGTCGTGCAGGTGCACAATTGGAAGCAGCAATTGAGATGTTAAAAACCAAGGTCGACGAGTCTGCGCACAGCGATAGTGACGTGCAGCGTGCGAAACCCGATAGTGCGGATCGTATGCGCCTGCTGATTGAACTTTCAGCACTTACAGATAGTTCTGACATGCAGGCACTGGAGTTTTTTGCGCAACATCGCGCTAGCTTTGAGGCATTACCCGAGGGCATTTGGAGCAGCCTTGAAACGGCAATGCAAGAGCTTGATTTTGCAAATGCACATCAGGCGTGCCTTGCAGCTATTGGTGTCTTGCATGCGACGCGACCTCCTACCGCCTAATAAAGCCCAGCGATTTTTTACGCTGCAATCCTGCCGCCCACTTGACGGAAGCGTATGTCAGCAAAGGGCACTATGCTGAATTTGACGAGCATCTCCTGATTGGCAGTGCACTGGACTTCCGTATAGCTGCCGCTCACCAATACCCAAAAGCGCCCCAAACCGGCATCCGCTCAACTGATTTTCTTTACCAAAACCTGGCTCTTCCGATCCCAGTTGTACTTGCGTTTGCGGGCTTCGGGCAACCAGTCGGGGTCGACCAGTACAAAGCCGCGTTTCAGGAACCAATGTGTAGTGCGCGTGGTCAGTACAAAAATGCTGTCTAGCCCGGCGGCTTTGGCGCGCTGCTCAATGCGTTTCAACACCCGCTCGCCATCGCCCTGGCCCTGCACTTCGGGGGACACGGTGAGTGCCGCCATCTCGGCGGTTTTGGCCTCCGGGTAGGCGTACAGTGCGGCGCAGGCAAAGATCACGCCGTCGTGTTCGATGATTGTGTACAGCCCTGCATCCCGTTCGATCTCGGTGCGGCTGCGTTTGACCAGGGTGCCGTCTTTTTCGAACGGCTCAATTAGCTGCAGAATGCCGCCCACATCGTCCTCGGTGGCCTCGCGCAGGCTCTCCAGCTTTTCGTCCACCACCATGGTGCCAATACCGTCGTGCACATACACCTCCAGCAAAATGGCGCCGTCCACTGCAAAGGGGATGATGTGGCTGCGCTCCACGCCGTTTTTGCAGGCCTTGACGCAGTGTTGCAAATAGAAGCCCACGTCGGTTGGCAGGTTGGCCGCGGGCAGGGTGGCTAGCAGTTTTTCAGCGGTAGCCAGCGGCAGCTCGGTGTCAATTGGGTTGTCTTCGCCTTCGGGCAGCGCCGGGTTCATGCGGATGCCGGGAATTTCGGTGACAAAAATCAGTTTGTCGGCCTGCAATGCCATGGCCACCGAGGTCGCCACTTCTTCCATGTTGAGGTTGAAGGCTTCGCCGGTGGGCGAGAAGCCAAACGGCGACAGCAGCACCATGGCGCCCATGTCCAGGGTGCGGGTAATGCCGGCGATGTCCACCTTGCGCACCAGCCCAGAGTGCTGAAAATCGATGCCGTCCACAATGCCAACTGGGCGGGCGGTGATGAAGTTACCTGAGATCACGCGCACCGTGGAGTCGGCCATTGGCGTGTTGGGCAGGCCTTGGCTGAATGCAGCTTCAATTTCGTAACGCAGTTGGCCAGCAGCCTCCTGGGCGCAGTCCAGCGCCACTTCGTCAGTCACGCGAATGCCGTGCGAGTATTTGGGGGTGTGGCCCTTGGCCTTGAGTTGCTCGTTTACTTGCGGGCGAAAGCCATGTACCAGTACGATCTTGACTCCCATGCTCTGGATCATGGCCAGATCCTGCGCTATGTGTTGCAGCTTGCCCGCCGCGATGGCTTCCCCCGCGATCCCGACCACAAAGGTCTGGTTGCGAAATTTGTGGATATAGGGCGCGACGGACCGGAACCAAGGCACAAAGGTGAAATTGAATACAGATGTCATTGCGGTTATGGGTGGTTGGGCAGTGCGTGGGCTGGGATAATCCTCGATTCTCTACGAAGTTATTGCCTTGAACGCCTCGCCCCTCCAAATCGATTTTCCTGAAACCCTGCCTGTATCGGGCAAACGCGAAGAGATCATGGCCGCCATTGCGGCGCACCAGGTCGTCATCGTGTGCGGCGAGACAGGTTCTGGCAAGACCACACAGCTGCCCAAGATCGCCTTGGCCATGGGGCGTGGGCTGTGCAATTACCCGAAAACACTGCCCGATGGCAGGCCCGCGCCACGCGGCAAGCTGATCGGCCACACCCAGCCGCGCCGGATTGCAGCGTCTTCTGTAGCGAAGCGCATTGCCGAAGAGCTGAAGACGACGCTCGGTGACGTGGTGGGTTTCAAGGTCCGTTTTCAGGACAGGCTGAGCCGCGATGCCTCGGTCAAGCTGATGACCGACGGTATTTTGCTCGCCGAGACACAGACCGACCCGCTGCTCAAGGCCTACGACACCATCATCATTGACGAGGCGCACGAGCGCTCGCTCAACATCGACTTCCTGCTGGGCTACCTGCGCCAGATATTGCCGCGCCGCCCTGACCTGAAGATCATCGTCACTTCGGCCACCATCGACGCGCAGCGCTTTGCCGACCACTTTGCCAGTGCCAAAGGTCCGGCGCCGGTCATCATGGTGTCGGGGCGCATGTTCCCGGTGGAACAGCGTTACCGGCCGTTTGAAGAGTCGCGTGAATACGACTTGAACTCGGCAATAGCCGACGGTGTGGACGAGCTGTGGCGCGACCCGCACAACGGCGGCGACATTCTGATTTTTCTGCCCGGTGAGCGCGAGATTCGCGAGGCCGCCGACCACCTGCGCAAGCACCTGAGCCACCAGCCTTTGTTCCGCAATGCCGAAGTGCTGCCGCTGTTTGCCAGGCTGAGCCCAGCCGAGCAAGACCGCATTTTTGACGGCCACACCGGGCGGCGCATTGTGCTTGCCACCAATGTGGCTGAAACATCGCTCACGGTGCCCGGCACCCGCTACGTCATTGACGCAGGCACGGCGCGCGTGAAGCGCTACAGTTTCCGTAGCAAGGTGGAGCAGTTGCTGGTGGAGCCCATCAGCCAAAGCTCGGCCAACCAGCGGGCTGGCCGCTGCGGCCGCGTGGCCAACGGCATTTGCATTCGCCTGTACGACCAGAAGGACTTTGACGGTCGCCCGCGCTTTACCGACCCCGAAATTCTGCGCAGCTCTTTGGCGGGCGTGATTTTGCGGATGAAGTCGTTGCACTTGGGGCAAGTCGAAGAGTTTCCGTTTATCGAGCGCCCGTCGGGCCGAGCCATTGCCGACGGCTACCAGTTGCTCAACGAGCTGGGTGCAGTGGACGACGCCAACGAGTTGACGCCCATGGGGCAGGAACTGTCCAAGCTGCCGCTGGATCCGCGCGTGGGCCGCATGATTCTGGAGGCCCGTAGTCGCCAGGCGCTGGACGAGGTGCTGGTGATTGCCTCGGCGCTGAGCGTGCAGGACGTGCGTGACCGGCCGATGGACGCGCAGCAGCAAGCCGACCAGGCGCACGCCAAGTTTGACGATGAGAAGAGCGAATTCAGCGGCTACCTGAAGCTGTGGAAGTGGATTCACGATGCACGCGGCGGCGAGTCCGCCACGCACAAGTTGACCAACCGCCAATACGAGCAGTTGCTGCGGCAAAATTTCGTCAACATGCGCCGCGTGCGCGAGTGGAAAGACATCCACAGCCAGTTGCACACCGTGGTGGCCGAGCACAAGTGGCTGCTCAACGCGGCCCCGGCCAGCTACGAGCAGTTGCACCTGTCCATGCTGGCGGGCCTGCTGGGCAACATCGGTTGCAAGCTGGAAGAGGGGCAAAACGGGGAGTATCTGGGCGCACGCAGCATCAAGTTCTTCGCCCACCCCGGCGCACACCTGGTCAAGAAGCCAGGCAAGTGGATCGTGGCCGCCGAGCTGGTGGAAACCACGCGCCTGTTTGGTCGCGGCATTGCGGCCATAGAGCCGCAGTGGCTGGAGCAGGTGGGCGGCCATTTGCTGAAGAAACAACTGCTGGACCCGCATTGGGAAAAGAAAGCGGCCGAAGTGGTGGCGCTGGAGCGGGCCACGCTGTACGGCATCGTGGTCTACAGCGGGCGCAGGGTCAACTATGGCCGGGTGGACCTGGTTGGTGCGCGTGAAATTTTCATCCGCGAAGCGCTGGTGGGCAAGGAGTGGGAAACCACGCTGCCGTTTTTAGCCGCCAACCAAAAACTCATCAAACAGGTGGAAGACCTGGAGCACAAGGCGCGTCGGCAAGACGTGCTGGTGGACGACGAGCTCATCTACGCCTTTTACGACCAGCAGTTGCCGGCTGATGTGTGCAGCGGCTACAGCTTTGAGCGCTGGTACCGTGAAGAGGTCAAAAAGCAGCCCGAATTGCTTCGCCTGACCCGTGAGGAGCTGATGCGCCACGAGGCCGCTGGCATCACCACTGCATCCTTCCCCAAAACCATCCGCCTGGGTGGCGTGGACTGTGCGGCGACCTACCTGCACGAACCCGGCGATGCGCGCGACGGTCTGACCGTCACCGTGCCGCTGTTTGTGCTGAACCAGGTGAACGAGGAGCGCTGCGAATGGCTGGTGCCCGGCATGCTCAAAGAAAAAATACAGGCCCTGCTCAAGACATTGCACCAGCGCCCGCGCTCCAGACTGGTGCCGCTGCCCGACACCGCCACCAAGTTTGCCGAAGTGCTGAATGCGCCCGAGAAGTTTGGCAGCGGCAGTCTGGTGGATGTACTGCTGAAAATGGTGCGCGATGCCACCACCGTGGATATTGTTCGGGCCGACATCAAGGTCGACATGCTCACGCCGCACTACTTCATGAACTTCCGCGTGGTGGATGAGCATGGCCGCCAATTGGGGCAAGGGCGCAATCTGGGTGCGCTCAAAGCCGAGTGGGGCAAACAAGCGCGCGGTGCGTTCCAGGCGCTGGCCAACCTGAAATTGGAGCAGGTTAGCCAAAATAGTGGGTCAAATAGTGCTGTAGCCCCCGTAGATAGTGCGCAAGCAGCTATTAAAAACATAGCGAATTCAGGTCGTGCCGGTGCTATGCGTGGCGCCAACGAAAATTTGGCATCAAATCGTGCTCTAGCCCCCGTGGGTACTGCGCAAGCAGCTCCTAAATCAGGAGCAAAATCGGCGGACCAACGCCACACCGCCTGGACCTTTGGCGAGCTGCCCGAGTTGCTGGAAATCCGCAAGGGCGGCCAAACCTTGATTGGTTTCCCTGCGCTGATCGACGCGGGCGATGCGGTGACGGTGGAAGTTTTTGACGAGCCCGAAATAGCGGCAGCCAAGCACCGCGCCGGTCTGAGCCGCCTGTTTGCGCTGCAGATCAAGGATGCGCTCAAGTATTTGGAAAAGAACATTCCCGATCTGCAGAAGATGGCCGTCACCTTTATGCAGGTGGGCAAGATGGATAACGGCACCGGCGGCGGCACCATTGAAGAACTGCGCGAGCAGATCATCGCCGTGGCGCTAGACCGGGCCTTTTTGCTCGACCCGCTGCCGACCGACGAATTCGCCTTCAAGCGCCGGGTGGAGGAGGGCCGCGGCCGCCTGACCCTGATTGCGACTGAGGTAGCCCGACTGGCTGCCACCATCCTGGTGGAGTACGCGGTTGCAGCCCGCAAGATCAAGGACACCAAAAACGCACCCGACGCCACGGCCGACGCCGCCCAGCAACTGGCGCGCCTGATGCCCAAGCGCTTTTTGGCGCTCACGCCCTGGGGCTCTTTGCAGCACTACGCGCGCTACCAAAAAGCCATCACCGCCCGGCTGGAGAAATACCGCGCTGACCCGGCCCGCGACGCCTCCCGCCTGGCCGAGCTGCGCCCGCTGGAGCAGCGCTACTGGCGCTTAGTGGCCGAACGCAAGGGTGTAAGCGATGACCGCATGACCGAGTTCCGCTGGCTGCTGGAGGAGCTGCGCGTCAGCTTCTTTGCGCAGGAGCTGCGCACGCCGCAGCCGGTGAGCGTCAAGCGCCTGGAGAAGGCGTGGGGGCAGTTGGGCTGAGGGTGTTTTCCAGAGCTTGAGGAAGTTGCGAAAACGCAACCTGGGGTTTGCGGGGCGGTCATAGCATGACCCGTGTCGATCAACTTCCCAAATCTCAGGAGAACCTCAATGAAAACCAACATCGTGAAGACCACACTGGTGGCGGTGGGCTTGGTGCTGTGCAGCAGCGCCTTGTTCGCACAGCAGCAGAAGGCCACGGACATGGGCAAGCGCGAGTTCGAGAACAACTGCGCAAGCTGTCATGGTGTCGATGGCAAGGGTAATGGCCCCATGGGCGAGTTCCTGCGCCGAAGCGCCCCCGATCTGACCCTGTTGGCCAAAAAAAATGGTGGCGTCTTGCCGATGGGGCGTATGTATGAAGTGATTGAAGGGGCCGGCGTGGCGGTGCCAAGCCATGGCGTGCGCGATATGCCGGTGTGGGGGCGTGAATACCGCATAGACGATGCGCAAAACCTCATCGAAGCCCGTGGGAACTACGACGCTGCGGCCTTGGTGCGTGGTCGCATCCTGATGTTGCTGGAGTACATCAACCGTATCCAGGTCCGTTGAGCCGGGTCACCCCGTGCCCTAAACGCTTATCGGAGGTACTTGGCCATGATGAACACACTGAAGCAGACCGGAAAAAATATGGGGCGAGAAATCACCCGTGCGTGGGAGGGCCTGTCCAGCGGGTGGCACGAGTTGCTTAGCCGTAGCGGTGATGCCCTGACCCATTTCACCCGCCACAAGGAGAGTGATGAGCTGGGTGACACCGCGCTGGTCACGTTTCCGCGGTGGAGTCTGCTGGCAGGCGAGTTGGAGGAAACCAGCAAGGATGTCGTGGTGCGTTTTGAACTACCGGGCATGGACAAGAGTGATTGCACGATTCAAATTGAGGGCAATGTTCTGCATTTGACCGGTGAAAAGCGCTTTGAACGCGACACGTCTGACAGCACCTACCACGTCATGGAGCGTGCATATGGGGCGTTTCAGCGTTCCATTGCCTTGCCGCGCAATGTGAACGTCGAACGGGCAGAGGCCAGCTTCAAAAACGGCGTGCTAACGGTGCGTTTGCCGAAAGAGGGTGGTGACACGGGAAAAGCCATTGCAGTGACGTGACCTAAGGGTTGTTGCGTATGGAATGCGTGCTGAGGAGTAGAAATGACAATTCTCGGTATGTTGGCCTTGGCGTGGTTGAAAGGCCCATCCTTGACGCCTTTCTTGTTCGTATACTCGCGCCATGAATCTCGAAAAAGTCATCTTTGGTTTCTTCATCATCCTTGCTTGCACGCTGAACTTTGGGTTCTTCATAGGCGACATTGACCGGGTTGATCTGCACCACCCCATGGAACTAGGCATTGCACTGGCAGTTAATTTGGTAGCCACGGTACTCAAGTTTGGCGACCGCACGCACTTGGGCGCCACGCACTTGGCGACCTCTTTGGTTGCCAGTTTGCAACTCATTGCAG
>CAJASG010000788.1 GCA_903944555.1 uncultured beta proteobacterium | reverse complement strand
CAATGATCCGGCCATCCGCCGGATTGACGAGGTACAGATAGTTGTACACCCCGGAGTTGGCCTCTTTGATGCGTACCAGTTGTCGCTCCAGCAGGGTCCGCAGGTCTGACGCGCGCCGCCCGGATACACGCCTGGCGTCTCTAACCGTGGCTGCGAACAGTTCATTGCTGACCGTCATCCGCAACTCCCGGCGGCGCTCCACAAACCACTGCGCGAAAACATCCCGCTCTTTGTCTGCCAGTGACTCAACCGCGAGAATCGAACGGCGGTACTCCGCGGTCTGAACGCCCTCGATGCCAAACTGGGGAATCCCATAAAACCAGAGCACCACAAAGGTGATCGCACCGACCGCCGACAGCAGACCGAAATACGTCAAAAGACGAAGGCGTGTGCTCATGCTGGACGATCGGGTGCGCTGCTATTGGTCATAGTCGAATGCAAACAGGCGGAAGCCCTTGGGATCGGTCTGCACCGTCTTGAGCCCCCCGTAGCCAAATGCACCACGCAGCACGTCAGCATTTACGGCCGCTGGAATTGTCCCCACCTCTTTTAAAAAATCGAACTCCCGCACCAACGGCGGCAGGCCATCAACCAGGGAAGGAATCGAGGGTGCACCCGGCACGTCCAACAAGTCCTTATAGGCAATTTCGGTCACCTTGTTGAGCGACAGCCTGGACGGTTCAGCGGTGAAGGCGTTGCCATCGGCCAGCACCCATGCAGCGACCGTTTGCACATTGGCCTTGGAACGACGCATCCAGTTGATGGACCGAATGTAGGCAGCCGTCAGCGCCAACGCAGCCTTGGGCTGTGCGGTCACCCATTGACGCGGCATGACGACCCAATCCGTGCTCATGCCCTTGTAAATAGCGCGGTTCTTGGTATTGCGGGCCAACGCAATGGACGGTGTTGGCTCCCATGCCGAAAAAGCCGCCACCGCACCGCTCTCCATTGCGTCGGGCATTTGAGAGGGCTCCAGGGACACCAATTGGACATCCGCTTCACTCAGATGAGCGGCCTTCAGCCCGCGCATCAACACCAGATGGGAGGACGACCCGGCGGAATAACCAATCTTTTGCCCCTTGAGTTCTTCCAGCCGGGCGTGGTCGCGCGCAACCACCGAGGAAAAATTGCGCTTGCCCAGCCCGGCAATGGCGATCGGAAACTTGACGCTCATGTTCACCGTCGGCATATCACCCAAAAAGGCCATGCCGAAACCATCAGCCGAGGCCGCTTTGACAATGTCGTTGCCCTTGCTGAAGTTGAACACCTGCAGGCTCAGATTGAGTTGCTTGAGCTCACTGCGCAATACCCGGTCACGCTGCATGGCGGAACTGATAAAGGCCAGCGGATAAGCCATCGGCTGCACCAGCAGGTTCACCACGCCGGGCTTGCCCGCCAGTTCGTAACGCTCGTAATACGGCTGCGCACCCGCTGGCAACGCCAGGACCAGGGCCAGTAGCAGAAAAGCCGTCCCACGCCTGCGCACATTGCAGGCATCCGCATAAAACGACGCAAAACGCTGCATGGTCTACCCCATTTGTGGTCTGAATACAGGCACCTCTGGCACCGGCACAAGGCGCCAAGCCCGGCAACCCGGTCGCATCGTATCATCCGGCCATGCCACCCAACCGCCCCCGCAATATCACCGGCGATTCCTTCTTCGCCTGGGACGGCGACACGCTGATCGTCAACATTCTGGGCAAGCCCTCGGCCAGCAAAGACGCCATCGGCAAGCCCAAGGGCACGCAGCTCAAGGTCAGCGTCACGGCAAAGCCGAAGGACGGCAAGGCGACCGACTACATGGTGCGCTTTCTGGCACCTCAGTTTGGCGTAGTCGTGGCCGATATCGAGGTTG
>CAJASG010000787.1 GCA_903944555.1 uncultured beta proteobacterium | reverse complement strand
TGGTTTTTTTCAACACTATGCGTCGGACATTCAGCCACGTCGGCATCTACGTTGGCAATGGAAAATTCATCCACTCTCCTAAGCCGGGCGCTGAAGTTCGGGTCGAGGATATGGGTATTGCTTACTGGGCGCGGCGCTTTGATGGCGCCAGGCGTGTACCTGCCGCACAGCCCGCTAACGCATCGACACCCTGAGCCAAACGTTGTAACCAGATCAACAAGTCTTGACCTTGATCAAACCGCAGTTGTTTGAGCGGCGTAACCTGATGTTTTACACAACAAAAGGAACACATGTCTCACTATCACGCGGTTGTCTGGCTCGATCACTCTGAGGCCCATGTCATGCACATCACAATGGATGACGTGGAAAAGTCGGTGATCCATCCATCCAAGCCCCATCTTCACCTCCATGCCAAAAGCGGCTCGGTCGGTTCAGGCAAGCAGAGCGAAGACAAAGGCTATTACCACGCCATCGCTGAAGCACTGAACGGTGCCCAGGAAATTTTGGTGGTCGGTCCCGCCCAAGCCAAATTGCAGTTGATCAAGCACCTGCACGCGCACGACCCCAAAATAGCCGACAAGGTTGTTGGTGTCGAAACCATCGACCACCCGACTGACGGGCAATTGGTTGCCTATGCCCGCAAGTACTTCGTTGCAAAAGACCGGATGCTGTCGCCGGCGTAATCTTCAGTTGCTTCGGAATTTACCTTGCAAGGCCTGACCCGCTCCGAGGCAGTTGACAGGCAAAAAAAATTCGGCCAAAACCGACTTCTGCCCGCTACCCAGCGGGCAGTTTTACTTCAGTTTCTGGTCCATTTTCGCAATCCACTGGTCATCATTTTGCTGGTGGCGAGCGGCATTTCCGCACTGAGTGGTGATGTCACTGGCGCCATCCTCATCGGCCTGATTGTCTTGATGAGTGTGACCTTGGACTTTGTGCAAGCCTACCGGGCTGGCCGCGCGGCCGCACAACTCGCATTGCAGGTAGCGGTTACCGCAATGGTGGTTCGCGATGGCACGCTCGCAGAGATTCCCGTATTCGACCTGGTCCCTGGCGATGTCGTCATGCTTTCAGCGGGCAATCTCATTCCTGCCGATGTTCGACTACTGGACTCCAACGACTTTTTTGTCAATCAGGCCCAGTTGACTGGCGAGCCTTTTCCAGTTGAAAAGCGGCACATACCTAAGCAAAAATCAGGCCTCGCTGCATCTCAGCCTACGCCAATGACGTTGGACGCTCCCGACGCCGTGTTCATGGGAAGCTCCGTCGTTAGCGGCTCAGCTTGCGCACGGATTGAACGCATCGGTAGCGCCACTACCTTGGGCCAAATAGCGATCAGCTTGTCGGAAGATGCCCCACCCACCGCCTTTGAGATCGGAACACGCCGCTTTGGCATGCTCATCATGCGATTGACCTTGATGCTGGTGCTGTTTACCCTGCTGGTCAACGTCGCATTGCATCGCTCGCTGCTGGATTCCTTTCTTTTTGCCGTAGCGTTAGCCGTCGGGTTGACGCCTGAACTGCTGCCAATGGTGGTATCCGTCACGTTGACACGTGGTGCGTTGCGCATGGCGGATCTCAAGGTAATCGTCAAGCGCCCTTCCGCCATTCAGGACATGGGCGCGATGGACGTCCTGTGCACTGACAAAACTGGCACGCTTACCGAAGCGCGCATTCGGCTGGAACGCCATGTGGACGCACGGGGCCAGGACAACCCGCAGGTTCTGGCGTTGGCCTACCTTAACAGCTACTTTGAGAGCGGTCTGAAAAGCCCATTGGACGATGCCATTCTTGCGCACGAAGACATTGATGTATCCGATTGGACCAAGATCGACGAAGTCCCTTTCGATTTCGAGCGCCGCCGCGTATCTGTGCTCGTGGAGCGCGCCGACGCACGTCGACTCGTTGTCAAAGGGGCGCCCGAAGACGTGCTGCGCCTGTGCACGCACTACCAGAGCAGCACGGGCAATGCCGTTAATTTGGACGAAGATGCACAGGCATCTATCAGTGCACTCTTTGATAGCTTGGGGGAGGAAGGCTTCCGCGTGCTGGGCATCGCTTGGCGCGATGTGCCCATTGATCACCCGCATGCCGTCGTTTCTGATGAGAGCAATCTCGTATTTGCGGGATTTGCGGCATTTTTGGACCCACCAAAAGCCAGCGCAGGTGAAGCACTCAAGGCACTAGCGGCCAGTGGTGTGGCGGTCAAAATTGTTACCGGAGACAACGAACATGTGACTCGCCATGTTTGCACCCAATTGGGCCTGAGCATTGATGGCGTACTAACCGGCACCGATGTGGCATCCATGAACGACGACGCTCTGCGGGCACGGGTCGAACAAGTCAATCTATTTTGCCGCGTCAACCCTTCACAAAAAAATCGCATCATCCTGGCGCTCAAGGCCCGTGGTCATGTGGTGGGCTACTTGGGTGATGGGATCAATGACGCTCCGTCCTTGCACACCGCAGATGTGGGAATCTCGGTTGAAGGGGCTGTTGACGTAGCCAAGCAGGCAGCCTCCATGATTCTGTTGGAGCGCGACCTGATGGTGCTGCACAAGGGGATTTTGGAGGGCCGACGCACCTTTGGCAATGTCATGAAGTACATCATGATGGCGACCAGCTCCAACTTTGGCAATATGTTCAGCATGGCGGCCGCAACATTGTTTTTGCCTTTTCTACCCATGTTGCCCCTGCAGATATTGCTCAACAATCTGATGTATGACGTTTCTGAAATAACGCTGCCGCTGGACAACGTCGATGCCGAAGACCTGGCCCAACCCAAACACTGGGATATGAACTTCATCCGAAATTTCATGTTAACCATTGGCCCCATAAGTTCGGTATTTGATTTTTTGACGTTTTACCTTTTGATTAAGCTATTCGATGCACATGAATCCTTGTTTCGTACAGGATGGTTTGTGGAGTCCATAGCCACTCAGGTACTGGTTATATTTGTGATCCGAACCCGAAAAAATCCCCTTCGCAGCAATCCCAACCTTTGGTTGGTTATGACGTCCGCGAGCGTGGTCATCGCAGCTATGCTTTTACCCTTCACGCCCGTAGCCTCATACCTTGGGTTTTCACCATTGCCAATGGTATTTTTTGGTCTGTTGGCAGTACTACTTATTGCGTATCTGCTAGCGGTAGAAGGAGGAAAGCAATGGTTTTACAGACAGTGGGCGAAGCGACAAATTCAAATGAGGGCCTGACTACGAACCAGGCCACACAGCGTCTGGTGGACGAGGGCCCCAATGCTTTGCCTGGCGACCAACGCCGCACGCTGCGAAGCATAGCAAGAGAGACGTTGCAGGAGCCCATGTTCATGCTGCTTCTGGCTGCAGGGACACTCTATTTGCTGTTGGGTGACCGACAAGAAGGTGTGATCCTGTTCGGATTGGTGCTCGTCGTTCTGGCCCTGACGCTTTACCAAGAGGGCAAGACTGAACGCGCTATGGCAGCACTGCGCGACCTAACCAGTCCACGGGCCATGGTAATGCGCGACGGACTGTCACAGCGAATCCCCGGCCAGGAGGTAGTACGCGGCGATGTCTTGATACTGGCCGAGGGTGATCGCATTGCGGCAGATGCCGTTTTACTTTCAGGGACCGATTTACAAGTAGACGAATCATTGTTGACGGGCGAAGCCATGCCCGTGAGCAAGCTGGCTGCAGCCGCACCGGCAACCACCATGCCCCCAAGCGCAGGTGGAGACAACCTTGAGTATTTGTATTCCGGCACGCTAATAGTCCGTGGCCACGGCATCGCTCGGGTTATGGCCACAGGGCCACGCAGCGAAATTGGGCGCATTGGTACCGCACTGGAATCACTCACCAGCGAACGCTCCCCGCTGAAAAAGCAAACCGCCCGACTGGTCCAAGTATTGGCCATGATTGCTTTTGGTGCCAGCATTTTTCTGGTACTGGCCTATGGGGTGATGCGAGGGGACTGGCTAGGGGCATTGCTGGCTGGTATCGCACTGGCCATGGCCCTGTTGCCCCAGGAGTTCACGGTAGTCTTGACTGTACTGCCGGCTTTGGGTGCATGGCGGCTTTCCAAGCAAAACGTACTCACCCGCCGAATTGCCGCCATAGAAACCTTGGGGGCTACCTCCGTGCTGTGCGTAGACAAGACAGGCACGCTCACCGAGAACCGGATGACGGTTGTGGAACTCTATGCACAAGACGGCGGAAGTGATCCGGGGGAAAACCTCACCATTGACTACGCGCTACCGCCCGAACTCTCCGAGACATTCCATTCGCTGGTCGAGTACTCCATTCTTGCGAGCATCAGTGATCCATTTGACCCGATGGAGAAAGCATTTCACCGGCTGGGGCAACACTTCCTTCAAGGCACCGAACACCTGCACCGGGACTGGACCCTGGTGCGCGAATATGGATTGACGCCGGAACTGCGTGCCATGTCACATATCTGGAAAGCGGTGGATGGAGAAGCCCATGTTGTGGCCGCCAAAGGTGCGCCCGAAGCCATCGTCGATCTATGCCATCTTGATTTGGAATTACAGGCCCGTATCGCTTCTGCAGCAGAAGCCATGGCGTCCAAAGGCCTGCGGGTTCTTGGAGTGGCCCAAGCGCGATTTTCGGGGGAAAAGTGGCCGCACATTGAACATGATTTTGAATTCAAGTTCATTGGATTGTTGGGCTTGGAAGACCCATTGCGTGCAGAAATACCCGCCGCGGTAGCTGAATGCCGATCCGCTGGCATTCGTGTGGTCATGATTACAGGGGACTACCCCGCTACTGCACGGGCCATAGCAACCCAAGCGCAGTTAGGCTGCGATGCGCCAAACCAGATACTGACCGGGGAGGAAATGGCGGGTCTTAGCGACATCGCGTTGCAGTCGCGAATGCAGACGGCCAGTATTTGCGCCCGTGTGGCTCCGGAACAAAAACTGCGCATCGTTCAAGCACTTAAAGCCAATGGCGACGTCGTGGCAATGACCGGAGACGGTGTCAATGATGCGCCTGCGCTCAAGGCTGCGCATGTGGGTGTTGCCATGGGCGGTCGCGGCACCGACGTGGCCCGCGAAGCGGCTTCGCTGGTGTTGCTTGACGACAACTTCGCTTCTATCGTACGTGCTGTGCGACTGGGGCGACGCATCTATGACAACCTGCGCAAGTCCATGTCCTACATACTGGCTGTGCATGTACCTATCGCTGGAATGGCATTACTGCCCGTGTTGCTTGGTTGGCCTGTGGTGCTGTTTCCACTTCACATTGCATTTCTGGAGTTGGTGATCGACCCTGCTTGCTCCATGGTGTTCGAAAACGAACCCTCGGAAGGGGATGTCATGCAAAGGCCGCCACGCGACTCCACTGCGCAACTGTTTGGCGGTATGACATTGGCCATTGCACTGGTCCAAGGTGTTGGCGTACTCCTGGTTGTCATGGGGGCCTATGCGTGGGGTGCCACCTGGCTCACAGAGAAAGAAGTCCGCGCATTCACTTTCACGACCTTGGTCGTTGGCAACCTGGCGCTGATCTTTTCCAACCGCTCACGCACCAAGTCGCTTTGGCACTCGATACGTGTTCCAAACCGCACGCTTTGGGCTGTGACCGGGCTGACGTTGGGATTGCTGGGATTGGCGCTCTACCTGCCTTGGTTGGCGCGACTGTTCTTCTTTGAACCTTTGTCCATTTCAAATCTGTTCTTGGCGGTCGCCTTGGGCGGGATAAGTGTGCTGTGGTTCGAAGCCATGAAGCTCAGCCGCAAATTCTCGTCTAAGCTCTAGCCCATGCACCGAATACCCTCTCCCACCAAAGACGAAATTGCCGAGTTGGCGCCTCTTGAGCGACTTGGACTTGACAACATCATTGTTGTATCCACGCGTCAACAAGCCGATCACGCATTCTCGCTACTGGACGCCAGCTCGGTATTGGGATTTGACACCGAGTCCAAGCCCACGTTTGTGAAGGACGAGGTTTCTGCAGGACCGCATATTGTTCAGTTTTCCACACCGCACAAAGCCTATGTGTTTCAGCTACACGACGCGGCCTGCATTGAGGCCGTATCAGAGTTATTAATTTCCAAGCGGGTAACCAAGGTCGGCTTCGGATTGGCGGGTGACCATGTGCAGATCAAACGAACCCTGGGCGTTTTGCCCAACAAGGTTCTCGACCTGAACGTGATTTTCAGAGAGCAAGGCTACGGCAAAGAACTTGGCGTACGGGGAGCTGTAGCCGTGATGTTCAAGCGGCGATTCGTTAAGTCCAGAAAAGCGACCACATCAAACTGGTCCAACAAACAATTAACAGAAAGCCAGATCATCTATTCGGGTAACGACGCGTGGGCCGCCATTCAGGTCTACCACGCACTGGGCTTGAGTCCGGATCCGATCTAATTAACCCAGATCAGATTCCTCAGCACCTGCGGGTTTGGCGGTGCGGTGTCCCTCTTTGGCCAGCAACTCCAAGTAGAACGCATCGCCACCTTCTTTGGCCACTGCATCGATCAGTGCGGTGATGGTCGCGAAGTGCACCAAGGCTGCATTGTCGGCACTAGCACCAAATTTGCAGTCAAAGTCCCAAAAATCCACACCCGCAGGCAACGGCACTCTTCGCTGCCGCTTGACGTATTTCCGGATCTCGTGCTTGGTCGCTTCCAGCACGCGGTCACGATTTTTACCTTCGATGTTGAGTTTGAACGTTTTTTTCACATTTACCTTTGATTCGGGCTGATATCGCCCCATTTGAACGCGTTGCCGGACGTCATCAAGAACGCCGTTGTAATCGTGTTTTGCAAGTCCTAGATTATGCGGCTTGTCCCCGCAAGATAAACTGGAGGGTCCGGGACTTCATCTCCCACCCCAAAAAGCGCCTCCTCATGCCATTCTCCTCTCTGGGCCTGTCCCCTGCCCTCCTTCGCGCTGTTAGCACCAAAGCCTACCTCGCACCCACACCGATTCAAGTGGCAGCCATACCGGCCGCACTGCAAGGCCGTGACGTGTTGGGATCAGCGCAAACGGGGTCTGGCAAGACAGCGGCATTTGCACTGCCCCTACTGCAAAAGCTGGAGCAAACCACGTTGTACAGCCCCAGGCGCGTGCTGGCACTGGTTTTGGTACCCACCCGTGAGCTGGCAGTACAGATTGGCGACGATATACGCAGCCTGGCCCAACACCTGCCACAGGCCATGAAGGTCACCACGGTGTTTGGCGGTGTGTCCATCAACCCGCAAATGATGGGGCTGCGTGGCGGCACTGACATCATGGTTGCAACACCCGGGCGCTTGCTGGACCTGATTGACCACAATGCGCTGTCACTCTCAAATGTTGCCACACTGGTGCTGGACGAAGCGGATCGTCTGCTGGACATGGGTTTTGAAGACGAAGTGGCCCGTATCCTCTCGATGCTGCCACCACAAAGACAAAACCTGTTCTTCTCCGCCACCTTTCCTCCCGCAGTGCAGGCCTTGGCAAACACGCTGCTGCACGACCCCGTACGGGTGGACGTGCTACCAGACCCGCAAGCGCCACTGGACATTGTGCAAACCGCCATTGCCGTAGACGCCAGCCGACGCACCCAACTGCTGCGCCACCTTATTCAACAAAATGCATGGAGCCGGGTATTGGTATTTGTCGCGACGAAACACGCCGCAGAGATCGTGGCCGACAAGCTGCGCAAGGCCAACATTGACGCCGAGCCCTTTCATGGCGTTCTTAGCCAGGGCAAGCGTACTCAAGTGTTGATGGACTTCAAAGCCTCACGTCTAACCGTAGTGGTCGCAACCGATGTTGCAGCCCGGGGCATCGATATTGCCCAGCTACCCGTGGTGGTGAACTACGACTTGCCTCGCTCTGCGGTCGACTACACCCACCGCATCGGGCGCACCGGGCGCGCGGGTGAAAGCGGTCTGGCTGTAAGCTTTGTGAGCGCCGACACCGAAGCCCACTTCCACCTGATTGAAAAACGCCAAGGCATGAATTTGCCACTGGCCCATGTTCCAGGGTTTGAGCCAGTAGAAACAGCCACGGTGATAGACACCGGTCACACCGACGTCGCCAACGGCGGCATCAAAGGCAAACGACCCAGCAAGAAAGACAAACTGCGTGCCGCAGCCCAATCGGGAACGCGATAAGGACTAACGTCTGATCTTGCCGTCGTCCGTCAGCATGGTCATCTCAACGAATTTGGATCCGACATTTTTCTGCGGACCAAATTCCATAGTCATACCGCCTACATTGAAGTTTTGCATGCTCTGAATAGCGGTTAAAAAGCCCTCGCGTGTCAGTGTTTTACCGGTGCGGCGCACTGCTTCGGAAAACACTTTAGCGGCAATATACCCCTCAATCCCGGAGTAGTTGGGTCCGGTAGCCACCAAGCCAGAGGCTTGAAGCGCTGCCAAATATTCGGTGGCAAC
>CAJASG010000786.1 GCA_903944555.1 uncultured beta proteobacterium | reverse complement strand
CTTGCCCAAGCCGAGCTTGATGACGGCGTTGTCCGGGCACACGCCGTAGCAGTTATCGCACTCAAAGCAGTTGCCGCAACTCAGGCAGCGGCGCGCTTCAAACAGGGCGTTGTCCTCGGTCAGGCCGCCTTGCACCTCATCGAAGCTGCTGGTGCGCCGGGCCAGGTCCAACTGCGGGCGCACGGTGTGGGGTGCGTCGCTGTAGTACCAGGGGTTGATGCGCTCCAGTGTGGCTGGGGCATGTTTAGGGGCGGGGACATGGGTGGTGCCTCGCAGCCAGGCGTCGATGTGGCGGGCGGCCTTTTTGCCGTGACCTACGGCGACCGTGACATTGCGCTCGGCGGGCACCATGTCGCCCCCGGCGAACAGACCAGGGTGGCCGGTCATCATGGTGGCGGGGTCGACTTGCACCACGCCATCCTTCACGACCAGGCCTTGCACACCTTCTAGCAAGGAAAGGTCCACATCCTGGCCCAGGGCCAGCACCAGTGAGTCGGCCTCCAGGGTTTCGAATTCGCCGGTGGCTTGGGGGTTGCCCTTGTCGTCCAGGGTCATTTTCTCAATGGTCAATACGCCGTCTTCAGTGCCCTTGATGGTGGACAGCCACTTCACCATGACGCCTTCGGCCAGGGCCTCTTCCACCTCGAAGTCGTGGGCCGGCATCTTCTCGCGGGTGCGGCGGTAAACGATGATGGCTTCGCTAGCGCCCAGGCGCTTGGCGGTGCGTGCCACGTCGAATGCCGTGTTGCCGCCACCGTACACCACCACGCGGCGCCCCAGCATGGGCTGCTCTTCGCCTTCCATGGAGCGCAAGACAGAAACAGCGTCCAGAATGCGTGATGAGTCTTTGGCGGGGATATAGGCGCGCTTGGCAATGTGCGCGCCAACCGCCAAAAAGGCCGCATCAAAACCGCCCTCTTGCATCGCTTGGGTGATGTCGGCCACTTTGGTGTTGAGCTCAACTTTGACGCCCATGTCGACGATGCGCTGCATCTCAGCGTCCAGCACGTCGCGGGGCAAGCGGTATTTGGGGATGCCAAAGCGCATCATGCCGCCCATCAGCGGGCCGGCTTCCCGCACGGTGACCGCATGGCCCCCGCGGCGCAAGTGGTAGGCCGCCGACATGCCGGACGGGCCGGCCCCCACCACCAGCACATGTTTGCCGGAGGCCTGTGGCGGTGCGGCAAATTTCCAGCCTTGCTTCAGTGCTT
This sequence comes from uncultured beta proteobacterium, assembly GCA_903944555.1. Classification (GTDB taxonomy): domain Bacteria; phylum Pseudomonadota; class Gammaproteobacteria; order Burkholderiales; family Burkholderiaceae_C; genus Allorhodoferax. The sequence goes on along the minus strand of CAJASG010000786.1, from coordinate 2,152 downwards.
CGTCGCCCAAAAACCGCTCCACCGAGTTGATGCCAACCGCTGCGTCCAGCTGACCGCGGTTGCAGGCGCCTTCGCAAGAGTGGTAACAGACCCGACCCATCACAGCGGGGAAGGGGTTGTCCCGTGTGAGGTGGCGCCAAGCGGACTCGTAGTCACCGCTTTCGGCGTGGAATAGCCATCCTTGAATGTCTTCACCGGCCGGACACTGCGCGTTGCAGGGGGGCAGGCGGCTGACGTAGACCGGGCGCTCGGTGCGCCAGGTGCCGGTTTTATTGGCCAGGGAAGAGCCGGGGTCCAGCGTAATGGCGAAGGGTTTTTGCATGGTCATGCGGCCTCCTGTTCGGGCAAGAGCTTGTAGCGGCGGATGTTGCGGTCTGCATTGGCCTGGATGTGGGCCAGCATTTCCGGTTGCCCGGCACCTGCAAAGAGGTGGGCAAAGCGCTTTTGTGGTTTGAGGTAGTCCTCCACCGGAACGCGGTGGCGAATCTGGGTGACGTGGGTGACCTCGCCGTGCTCGGCTTCGAACACCGGGAATATGCCGGTCTCGCGCGCCAGGCGCGCCAGCTTGATGGTGTCGTGGCTGGCCGATCCCCAGCCCAGGGGGCAGGGCACCAAAATGTGAAGGTAACGCGCGCCGCGCAGGCCCATGGCTTTTTCTACCTTGGCTTCCAGGTCGCGCAAGTCCGCCACGGTGGCGGTGGCGACATAGGGAATTTCATGCGCCATGGCGATACGTGGCAGGTTCTTGCCTTGGCCGAATTCGGCACCGGGGTGTTCGCCGACGGCCATGGTGGTGGCAGTGCGGGCGGCGGGTGGGGTGGCGGAGCTGCGCTGCACGCCGGGGTTCATATAGGCCTCGTTGTCGTAGCAGATATAGAGGACGTCGTCATTGCGCTCAAACATGCCGGAGAGGCAGCCAAAGCCAATGTCGGTGGTGCCACCGTCACCGCCTTGGGCGATGACACGCACATCGCTGTGCGCCTTGCCCGCTTTGCTGGCCTTGACCTTGAGGGCGGCCGCGATACCCGTACCCACTGCGGCGGCGTTGCCAAACAGCGAGTGAATCCAGGGCAGTTGCCAGGAGGTTTCCGGGTAGGGGGTGGAGAACACTTCCAGGCAGCCCGTCGCGTTGGCGGCAATGAGTTGGCCCTCGGTGGCGCGCATGGCGGCGTCTACCGCATAGCGGGCGCCCAGGGCTTCGCCACAGCCCTGGCAGGCACGGTGGCCGGAGTTGAGCGAGTTATTGCGCTCGGTGGATGCTTGCACACTGCGCAGCTCTGGGCGCAGCAGGCGGTTGCCGACCGTGAAGGTGCCGGTTTGGTAGAACTTGACGTGTTGTGTCATTTCAAATGTCCTCAGCTCACCTTGGAGGCTACGGGACCGATGTCACGCAGCAGGTTTTCAGCAATGGGGCCGCTGCGGCGCATTTGCGCTTCGCGCTCCAGTTGGCGGTTGACGATGCGCCAGTCCAGGTCCATAAAGGTCAGGGGCTGCAAGGTGTCGGCAATGGCTTCGCGCAGCGTGCGGTGCAGCGATGCTTTGGTGATGGCCCGCCCGCCCAGGCCAGCCACCACGGTGTAGCCGTGCAGGTGCAGTCCTGACAAGGCCAGCCGCACATCCGTAGACACCACGCCGCCCAAGCCCACCGAAAAGCTTTTTTCCAGCACCACCACGCGCTTGGCCCCTTGCAGGGCAGCGCGCACTGCCGCCAGCGGGAAGGGACGAAACGACTGTATGCCCAGCACGCCAATTCGGATGCCATCGGCCCGCATCTCGTCAATGGTGTCTTTCAGGGTGCCGATGACTGAGCCCAGCGCGATGACGATGGTCTCAGCATCTTCGGTCTTGTAGCTGCGGGTCAGGCCGCCTGATATTCGCCCAAAGCGATCGGCAAACTCAGCAGAGATGCGGGGAATCACGTCCAGCGCCATCAGCTGCTTGGCGTGCGCCAGGTAGCGCACCTCCATGAACGCCTCCGGCCCGACCATTGCGCCGATCGAAACCGGATCTGTGGGGTCCAGCACTTGGCGTGGCTCGTAGGGCGGCAAAAAGGCATCCACTTCAGCCTGCTCGGGAATGTCGACCCGCTCATAGGCGTGGGTGAGGATGAAACCGTCCATGCAGACCATGACGGGCATGGAGAGCTCTTCGG
>CAJASG010000785.1 GCA_903944555.1 uncultured beta proteobacterium | reverse complement strand
CGCATGTCGTGGGCCTATGGTCCAAACACTGCCAACTGGAGCCAAAAACTCCAGGATGACAGTGGCAAAGAGATCAACACCTATGCCGAACATCTGCGCGGCACCAATGCGGCCGTGTTTTCGCGCTCCTCCAATCTAAGGGGCTTGCTCGACACCGACCACCCTTTTGAGTATCTGGGCGGCATCTCCATGGCGGTGAAGTACCTGGATGGAAAAAATCCGCAACTTTATATCTCTAATATGCGCGACCCCAACAAGGCCAAGCTGGAGACTGCGGAAAAATTTATGGCCACCGAGTTGCGGGCGGTATATCAACATCCGAACTGGATGAAAGAAATGCAAAAGGAGGGCTACTCGGGAACCCTGCAAATGCTAAACACCGTTAACAACTTCTGGGGGTGGCAGGTGATGGATAAAAACGTGGTGCGCGACGACCAGTGGCAGGAGTTTCACGAATCGTATGTGAAAGATCGCTACAACCTGGGTATGCGCGAGTGGTTTGAAAAATCAAACCCCACCGCACTGGCCCAAGTGGCTGAACGCATGCTGGAGGCCATTCGCAAAGACTACTGGAAGGCCGATGAGCAGACCAAACGCGAACTGGTGGAGGTGTACCAAGAAATCTCCGCCAAGCATGATGTGTTTACGTCCAACGAAACTTTCAAGGCGTATGTGAAAGAACTAGCGCAAGGCTACGGCCTAGGTGCGCCATCGTCTCCGCAAGCTGCCGCTGCCCGTGCCCAATCCAAAGTACAGGCTCAGATGCAGCCTGTTGCGCCACCAGCACCTCAACCGCAGGATGTAGTGCGAGGTCAAGAAATGCGTGAAGTGAAGAAGGAAACCCGCATTGAACAGCTGATCTGGACCTATGCATGGCTCATTGCACTGGTTGTGCTCGGCGGCATCGGCTATCAAGCATGGAGCACACGGCGCGAATCCCGTGCGGCGCGCTGAAAACCCAATTTATACAAACCAATTTTTACTGAGAGAAAAAAATGAATGGCATTGAAAGTTTTCTATACGAGATATCCAAGTTTTTCCTCACGCCAGTGCTGATCCTGCTGTGCATGATGTTTGTTTACGCCTTGTTTTGCCTGGGCACGCTCCTGTTTGACTTGGGCTTGCGCTCCTTCCGCGGAAAGGGCCGCCAACCTATAACGCAGTACGCACGCGCCAATCCCAAGGCAACGCAGGAGGACCTCGAATTGCAGGTGCTAAAGCAGATTGAAGTTCAGCGCATCGTCAGCCGCATTGCACCCATGCTGGGCTTGGTGGCAACCATGATTCCCATGGGGCCAGCGCTTATTGCGGTGTCTGCGGGAAATGCCCAAGGCATGGCGCAAAACCTCGTAGTGGCGTTCTCTGCGGTTATCGTGGCCTTGCTGGCTGCGGCCATGACATATGTGGTGCAGTCGGTGCGTAAACGCTGGTTGATTGAAGAGCTCAATGCGGTCCTTGATCTGCGTGAGCAGACGCGTGTACAGCTGCACACCGTCGCACCCACCATTCACCTTGGCGGAGCTTTACATGCCTGATCAATATGCGCTCCCCGTACGCCGCCGGACAAGCATCAATATCCTGGACGACGATGATGGTGATGACCCGATCCTGAGCGTGGTGAACATCGTTGACGTGTTTCTGGTCATCATTGCAGTCTTGCTGATCGCGGTAATTGAAAACCCGCTCAATCCGTTTGCCACGCAAGATGTCATCATCATCAAAAACCCCGGAAAGCCCGACATGGGCATGGTGGTCAAGGAAGGAAATGAGCTCAAAGAATACAAGTCGTCCGGCCAGATTGGGGAAGGTCAAGGGGCCAAGGCCGGTACCGCCTATAGACTAAAGAATGGATCTATGGTGTATGTCCCCGAAGTAGGGGGTGCAAATGCAAAGTCTGTGCAATGAATCCGAAGGCCGTGTGTCAGTGTGTACCTTCATTTCCTAGGAGTCGGTAATGGACGGCCTTGGGCATGAGTCCATTATTGTTTAATCAGATGATTCGACCAATGAAGAGTATTGAAATTTCCACCCCTATCCGAAGCGCACGGTCAGTGCTGAACTGAAGTACGACTTTTAAAACTATGGCACCGTCTGCGCCTGTATCCCGTCGCAATGTCCTGATCGTGGGCAGCGTTTTGCTGTTGCACGGGCTTGCGCTGTGGGCCTTGCAAAGTGGGTTGGTTCAGCGGGTCGTGGAGTTGGTGGTGCCGGTCGACGTGGTCAGCGCCGTTGCGGAGCTGCCCCAGCCCAAAGCGATCCCAGTGCCGGTGGCTAAATCGCCGGCACCCACGCCCAAGCCGCCTGTCTCCCGGGTCGCGCAAGCGCCACCGCAGCCAGTCTCGTTGGCAGTCGCAAGCCCCACCGCCGCGCCCAATGCACCCACAGGCGTCAGCGTACCGCAGGAACCGGCGCCGCCCATCGGCAGCCCTATTGCACCCACCGCCGTGGCGGCTGCGCCTGGGCCAGCCAAGGTGGAATTACCGTCCAGCGATGCCGACTATCTGCACAACCCCAGACCCGAGTACCCTGCCATGAGCAAACGCCGGGGTGAGCAGGGGCGGGTTGTTTTACGGGTGTTGATTGGGGCCGATGGGGTGGCCCAAAAAGCCGAAGTGCACCAGTCCAGCGGCTTTGAGCGGCTGGACCAGGCTGGACTTGGTACCGTTCTGCGCTGGCGCTATGTGCCGGGCAAGCGGGGCGGCCAGCCCGAGGCCATGTGGTTTCAGGTACCTATCAATTTTGTTATGGAGTAAGGGTGTATGAATTCGCAATCCGGTCTTTTGAGCCTTTGGACGCAGGGCGATATCGTCACGCGCGCGGTGGCACTGCTGCTGTTGACCATGTCATTGGCCTCGTGGATGGTGATTTTGGTCAAGGCCCTGGGCCTGCGCCAGATGTCCGTGCAGGCCCGCGCCGTGGAGGGTTTCTGGCATGCCAGCGATCTCAATGCCGGTGTCCAGCAGCTTGGCGGTGACGTCACTAACCCGTTTCGCCAGCTTGCGCTTAAGGGCCAGGAGGCCGACGCCCACCTGCAACCCGAAGAGGGCAATCGCCAACTGATTGACTCGTTGGACCGCAATGACTGGGTGACGCGCTGCCTGCGCAGCTCTATCGATGAGTCCACGACCCATTTGCAGTCCGGGCTGGCGGTGCTGGCGTCCGTAGGCTCTACCGCCCCCTTTGTCGGATTGTTCGGCACGGTGTGGGGTATTTACCATGCCTTGGTGGCCATTGGCCTGTCGGGCCAGTCCACCATCGACAAGGTGGCCGGGCCGATCGGCGAGGCACTCATCATGACCGCGCTGGGGTTGGCTGTCGCCATTCCCGCCGTGCTGGGCTACAACGCGCTGGTGCGTGGCAACAAGGGGGTCATCACCCAGCTCAACCGCTTTGCCTACGACTTGCACGCCCTGTTTGTCACCGGGGCACGCATAGGATCGCCCAATGCATTCAAAACAGCCAAGGTACTGCCCTTGCACAAGGCCTGACCACCATGGCCTTCGGAACCCAAGACGACAGCGACGAGGTGATGAACGAGATCAATATGACGCCATTGGTGGACGTCATGCTGGTGCTGCTCATCATCTTCATCATCACCGTGCCGGTGATGAAGCACGCGGTGAATATCGATTTGCCACGCGCGACCAACATCGCGCAGGACAGCAAGCCCGAGACCATTCGCCTGAGTGTGGATGCGGCGGGCCTGTATTACTGGAACGACGTGCCTGTGGCCGACGCCGATCTGGCCCCGCAACTTAAAGCGGCCGCCGCAAAGCAACCACAACCGGAGCTGCATATCCGGGGCGACAAGGCGGTGCGCTATGAACGCGTCGCCCAGGCCATGGCCAGTGCGCAGCAAGCGGGCTTGCGCAAGATCGGTTTCATCACCGAGCCGGTTCACTGATCCCCGTCCATCGCCGAGATTCAAAATGATTGACCCACTATTCAAGTTGCCCATTGGCAGCCCGCTGGTCGCCAGCGTGGCGCTTAGTCGCCACAGTTGGCGCGAGGTACATGCGCGCCACTTTGCTGGTGCGACCCAACTCTATGCCTTTGACGGTTTTGAGCCCGCCACACTGAAGAAGTGGTTGGTTTAATGAACTGTTTGGAGCGCCTTCGCTGATGTCAACACCACGGCGTCGCACCTTGCTGCACCGCCCCTGGGCGGTGTGGTTGACCGTGCTCATCGCAGTGTTTGGTGCGCTGGCGCCCACGGTGTCGCATGCACTGGTGCTGGCGCGTGGTGCTGCGTCGCCCATGGTGGAGGTTTGCACGACCACGGGCACACAGTGGGTGCTTGCAAGTTCGCCAGTGGATTCCCCTGACGGGCAGCAATCCCTCAAGTCGCTGGATCATTGCCCGTTTTGTCTTCAAACCGCAGACCGCACCGCGCCGCCGCCGCATCTTTCGCCAATCCGCTTCGCAGCGCGGGACACCCAGCGCGAAGTTGCGGGTGAACTCGGCTTCTTTATCTTTGAACACTTTGCGCTCACGCCGCCGTTGCGCGGCCCGCCCCTCCTCGCTTAAGTCATCTTTGATTGCATGACGGTGCCTGCCAGGCCGTCATCGCTGTGCGGCGCATTTATGCCGCTGGATGTTGAATTTGCGAGGAGTAGAAAT
>CAJASG010000784.1 GCA_903944555.1 uncultured beta proteobacterium | reverse complement strand
TGCCAATGTTTTCATCACGCTCGAACATGGTGGGCGACAGCGAAGGCGAGTTGCCCATCATCGGCACCATGCTCATGCTTTCCACCCCAGCGGCAATCATCACGTCGGCTTCACCGACACGGATGCGGTCGGCCGCCATCTGGATGGCAGACAGGCCGGAGGCGCAAAAGCGATTGACGGTGATGCCGCCCACGCTGGTCGGCAAACCGGCCAACACCGCGCCGATGCGCGCGATGTTCAGGCCCTGCTGGCCTTCGGGAATGGCGCAGCCGCAGATCAGGTCTTCAATCGATTGCGGGTCCAGGCTCGGCACCTGTGCCAGAGCGGATTGCAAGACCTTGACCAACAGGTCGTCGGGGCGGGTGTTGCGGAAGAACCCCCGGTGCGAACGCCCGATGGGGGTACGCGTGGCGGCAACGATATAGGCTTCTTGAACTTGTTTCATGGGATTTCCTTAGTTGCGCACGGGTTTGCCGGTGGACATCATGCCCATGATGCGGTCTTGCGTTTTGGGGTGGGTGAGCAGCGAGCAGAAGGCCTTGCGCTCCAGCGCCATGAGGTATTCCTCGGTCACCATGGAACCCGCATCCACATCGCCGCCGCACACCACCTCGGCAATCAGCCCGGCAATGTGGAAGTCGTGGGCGCTGATGAAACCGCCGTCGCGCATATTGACCAGCGAGCCCTTGATGGTGGCCACGCCACTACGTCCGGCCACGGCAAACTGGCGCTTGTGCGGCGCACGGTAGCCGCTGGCAAACATCGCTTTGGCTTCATTGATCGCGACAAACAGCAGCTCGTCTTTGTGCGGCACGACCACGTCGCTGTCCAGCAGGTAGCCCAGCTTGCGCGATTCCAGCGCACTCGTTCCCACCTTGGCCATGGCAGCGGCGGTGAAACCTTCGGTGAGGAACGGCACGATGTCTTTGCCAGTGGATGCCGCAGCGTTCTCAGCGGCGCGACGGGCAATGTAGGTCAGACCACCGGCGCCGGGCACCAGGCCCACGCCGACCTCGACCAGACCGATGTAGCTTTCCATTGCAGCGACCCGTTTGCCGGAGTACACCGCCATTTCGCAACCGCCACCCAAGGCCAGTCCACGGATGGCCGCGATAGTGGGCACATTGGCGTAACGCAGTTTCAGCATGACGCGCTGCAGTTCGCCCGCAGCGCCGTCAATCGCCTTTGCGCCGCCCATCATGAAGGCGGGCAGCATGGACTGCAGATCGGCCCCGGCGGAGAACATCTCGTCAGGCGACCAGATCACCAGGCCCTGGTAGTCTTTCTCGGCCATATCGATGGCGCTGTCCAAGCCTTCGATCACACCGGCACCGATGGCATGCATCTTGGTCTTGATGCTGGCAATCAGCACTTCGTCGTCCAACGTCCACAGGCGAATCGCTTCGTCTTCGTGGATGGTCTTGCCTGCCGTAGCGGCAGAGGCTGCCTTGGCACCCAACACGCTCTCGGGGAAGTGCTGGCGGGCATACACCGGCAGGCTGCGCGGTGCCACAAAAGTACCGGTAGTAGGGTTCCACGATCCCGCAGGCGTGTGCACACCACCAGCATCGGCCACCGGGCCTTTGAAGACCCACTCGGGCAGCGGTGCTTTGCACAGCGCCTTGCCCGCATCGATGTCTTCCTTGATCATATTGGCCACTTCCAGCCAACCGGCTTCTTGCCACAATTCGAACGGGCCTTGCTGCATGCCAAAACCCCAGCGCATGCAAAAATCCACATCGCGGGCGTTGTCGGCGATGGACGCCAGGTGCACCGCGGCGTAGTGGAAAGCATTGCGCAAAATGGCCCACAAGAATTGGCCTTGCGCACCCTGACTGTTGCGCAGCAATTTCAGGCGCTCGCCCGCTGGCTTCTTCAGCATGCGGCCATAGACCTCGTCGGCCTTCTGACCAGCAGGCACGTACTCTTTGGATGCGAGATCGAAACGCATCACATCGCGGCCGACCTTCTTGAAGAAACCGGCTTTGGTCTTCTGACCGAAGTTGCCCATCTCCAACAGCGTTTTCAACACGACAGGCGTGGCGAAGCTCTCGTAGAACGGATCGGTCTCGATGCTCAGGGTGTCTTGCAGCGTCTTGATCACATGGGCCATGGTGTCCAGGCCCACCACGTCGGCGGTGCGGAAGGTGCCGCTGGAGGCGCGGCCCAGTTTCTTACCGGTCAGGTCATCGACCACGTCATAGCTCAGGCCAAAGTTCTCGACTTCTTTCATGGTGGCCAACATGCCGGCAATGCCGACACGGTTGGCAATGAAATTGGGGGAATCTTTGGCGCGGACCACGCCCTTGCCCAGGTTGCTGGTGACAAAGGCTTCCAGCGCGTCCAGGGACGCGGCTTCGGTGGTGGGGGTGTTGATCAACTCCACCAGCGCCATATAGCGCGGTGGGTTGAAGAAGTGGATGCCGCAAAAACGCGGCTTGATCTCTTCCGGCAGCGCCTCACTCAACTTAGTGATCGACAGGCCCGAAGTGTTGCTGGCCACGATGGCGTGCGGTGCAATGAAGGGCGCAATCTTTTTGTACAGGTCCAGCTTCCAGTCCATGCGTTCGGCGATAGCCTCGATGATGAGGTCACAGTCTTTGAGCAAATCAAGATGCTCTTCGTAGTTGGCCTGCTGGATCAGCACAGCGTCTTCAACCACACCCAGGGGTGCGGGCTTGAGCTTTTTCAGACCGTCAATGGCTTTGGTGACGATGCCGTTTTTAGCACCTTCCTTGGCGGGCAAGTCGAACAAGATGACCGGCACCTTGACGTTGACCAAATGGGCAGCAATTTGCGCCCCCATCACACCGGCGCCGAGCACGGCGACTTTTTTGACTTGAAAACGGGACATATTGATTCCTGTAATTTGGTTACTGGATGCGAATCCAGGTTGCCGTGCGTCCAAACAGCGGGGCACCAACGTAGGCGCGAAACTCCAGTTTTGCACCGCCATCAATCGGGGTTACCTTTGCACGGTATACCGTGCCGGTGGCGGGCTCTACGACTGTGCCACCTTCCCACACATCTTTACCATCAACTTTTTTCAGGCCGCGCAAGATCTCCATGCCCAATATGGGTTGGTCTTTACGCTCGTCCTTGCACTCAACGCACTTTTCTCCTGGCTTGGCTTTGGGGTCGGTGATTTTCTCAACCTTGCCTGAGACGACGCCCGCCGTGTCGACGATGCGCACCTCGGACTGGGCAACTCCATCTTTGTCACTGATGGTTCTCCACAGCCCCACGGGGCTCATTTGCGCCATGGAAGACGCGCCGGATACGGCTAATAAAACTGCAACTGCTGAACGAAACATGTGGTCTCCTCTTTATTTTTCTTGTAATTAGGCTAGGGCCGCGTCGGTGTCCATCAGGACCTTGCTGCCGTTGCGCGCCGTGCGCATCAGGGTTGCGGTCTCGGGGAACAGCTTGGCAAAGTAGAAACGGGCGGTTTGTACTTTGGCCAAATAGAACTGGTCGGTGTTACCGGCGGCGATTTCGCGCAGCGCCACTTGTGCCATGCGGGCCCAGAAGTAACCAAAGACCATGTGACCTGCCACGCGCAGGTAGTCCACCGCAGCGGCGCCCACTTCGTCCGGGTTCTGGAAACCCTTGAATCCAATTTCGGTGGTGAACTTGGTCATCTGGTCGCCCAGAATGGCAATGGGGGTGACGAATTCGGCCATCTGTTCGTTGACGCCCTCTTCTTCAACCAGCTTGCCGATCAGTTTGCCAAACTTCTTCAGTGTGGCACCGTTGTTGCCCAAAATCTTGCGCCCCAGCAGGTCCAGTGACTGGATGGTGTTGGTGCCTTCATAGATCAT
>CAJASG010000783.1 GCA_903944555.1 uncultured beta proteobacterium | reverse complement strand
CAAAGGATCGGTCGGCGCATCGGGCGATCTGGCCCCGCTGGCCCACATGACGCTGGCGCTGCTGGGCGAAGGCGAAATGCTGGTCGACGGCCAACGCGTACCCGCCCTGCCCGCTTTGCAAAAAGCCGGTATCGCCCCGTTGCAACTGGGTGCCAAGGAAGGCCTGGCTTTGATCAACGGCACGCAAACCTCCACCGCATTGGCACTGCACGCTTTTCTGAGCTTCGAGCCGGTGCTGGAGTCGGCACTGGTGATTGGGGCCCTCACCATTGACGCGGCGCGCGGCAGCGATGGCCCGTTTGACCCCCGCATCCATGCGGTGCGTGGCCAGCCCGGCCAGATCGACGTGGCCCAGTACTACCGCGAACTGCTCAAAGGCAGCGCCATTCGGGCCTCCCACACCGAAGGCGACGACCGGGTGCAAGACCCCTACTGCCTGCGCTGCCAGCCCCAAGTGGTGGGCGCCTGCCTGGACCAGATGCGCCATGCCGCCCGCATTTTGCTGATTGAGGCCAACGCTGTTACCGACAACCCGCTGGTGTTTGCCGACGACAACGCCATGGTCTCCGGGGGCAACTTCCACGCCGAACCAGTGGCCCTGGCCGCTGATGGCATGGCGCTGGCCATTGCCGAGGTCGGCGCCATTGCCGAGCGCCGCATTGCCATGCTGATTGACGCCAGCGTGTCGCGCCTGCCACCGTTCCTGACGGCCGATGCCGGACTGCACAGCGGCTTCATGATTGCGCACGTCACCGCTGCGGCACTGGCGTCGGAGAACAAATCCATGGCCCACCCCGCCAGCGTGGACAGCCTGCCCACCAGCGCCAACCAGGAAGACCATGTCTCCATGGCCACCTTTGCCGCCCGCCGCCTGCAGGCCATGATTGGCAACACCGCCCACATTCTGGGCATTGAGTTGCTGGCAGCCGCGCAGGGAGTTGAGTTTTTGCGCCCCCTGCAAAGCTCCGCAGCACTGGAACAGGCCCACGCCCTGCTGCGCCAGCAGATACCGGCCATGCACCAGGACCGTTATCTGGCCCCCGACATTGAGCATGCCACCACACTGGTGCGCAATGGCGCACTGTCGCGCATTTTCAAAGCGCTGCCGGGCTTGCCCCAGTTATGGGTGGCTTCCTAAGCGCGCATTGACCTCGGATTCATCCAGAGTGGCGAACACGGCGTTGTGATACCCGGTGAGCGGCCCACCGCCGGGGAGCACATCCCCGGCGGCGTCATAGCCAATGGCCTTGAACTTCCAGGCCGCGTTGATCCACTTCAGGTTGCCTACATGCGCACCTTCGTCGGTGAGCACGCGGCACACCTGGTCATTCAGTCGTTGGAGGATCAGTCGGGTCATCGTGAATTGGTTTGAAATTTATCAGTCGGCACAGGGGGCCAGCATCGCTATCATGGCCGGATGGCACACCTCTCTCCCACCCCGCCCCCAACCGCCGCCGCGCCTAGCGCGCTGGGGCAATGGGTGCGTGATTGGTGGAGCCTCATTAATGTAAGCGCTGCCCTTGTGGTGCTGGCGTTGTCACCGTCCAGCTACCAGGGCGCCAAGCGCACCACGCTGTACTGGCATGTGGTCCGCAACACGGCGCCTGTTTTGCTGGGCTTTAGTCTGCTGAGCGCCATTGTGACGGTGGTACTCACGCACATCGTGCTGACCACCGCCACCAGCTACGGGCTGACACAGTATGCGCTGCAAGTGGTGATTCGGGTGCTGGTGCTGGAGATCATTCCCTTGACCGCCGCACTGTTTGTGGCCCTGCGCTGCACCATTCCCGCCGCCACCGAGCTGGCCCAAATGCAGGGCTTGCGCCAAATGCAAACCGAGGTGCTGCCCCGCGTTGTAGCGGGCATGGTTGCGGGCATTACCCTTGCCGCCCAGAGCTGCATCGTGGCGCTGGTGATGGCCTATATCACCGCCCACGGATTTAATAGCGCCGCCTTGCCCGCTTACACCCGCATGTTTGGCCAGGTGATGACCCCGGCGGTGACCCTGATTTTTTTCTTTAAAACACTGCTTTTTTGCCTGACCGTATCGCTGATCCCCATGGTCTCGGTGCTGCAAGAAGCCCGCCAAAACCGCACCTACCATTTGAGCAGCAGCGTGGAGATGCGGGCCATGGTGCGCATGTTCATGGTCATACTGACCGTGGAAGTGACATCGCTGGTTGGCAACTACTACTGAACACCCCTTCGAACCCCCATGACTACTCCCCCGCCGCTTGATACCCCCTTGCCCAGTGACGTGGCACACCTGCAGCTCAAAGCCCGTTTGCTGATGCTTTTCATGGTCTTGCTGGTCGTCAGCTCAGGCGTGTATGTGTTGTATGCGCGCGGCTGGTTTGAAGAAACCCGGCACCTGGTGCTGGTGGCCGAAGACTCCGAGGGTGTGATCGTGGGCATGGACATGACATTTTCAGGCTTCCCGATCGGGAGGGTGCAGCGCATTGCGTTGGGGCCGGACGGCAAGGCGCACATTGTGGTGGAGATCAGCGCCAAAGACGCCCATTGGCTGCGCACCAGCAGCGTCTTCACGCTGGTACGCAGCGTAGTGGGCGGCACCAATCTTCGGGCCTACAGCGGTATGCCCACGGACCCTCCGTTACCCGACAACGCCGAGCGCAGCGTGCTGCAGGGGGACGTGGGTGCCGAGCTGCCCAAGGTCATCGCATCCACCCGCGAGTTGCTGGACAACCTAGCCGCACTGACCGGGCGGGTCAATGAGCCCACAGGAACACTGGACAAAGCCAACCAACTGCTGGCGCAGGCCAACACCCTGGCGGCCAAGGCGGACACCCAGGTATTTGGCAAGCAAGGCGTGTTGCCGGAGACCCGTGCCACGGTGGTGCAGCTCAAATCCTTGTTGATGGAAGCCCGCACCAGCCTTCAAAAGGTGGACCTTGTGTTGCACAACGCACAGAAAGTCAGCGCCGATGCTGCCACCATCACCGACAACGCCGCCAAGGCAAGTGCCGACCTGGGCGCTTTGCGGGCCGACGTGGATGCCAGCCTGCGCAACGTGCAAGGGCTGGTGGACGACATCAACCGCAAATGGCCATTTGCACGCGACCGGGAGATCACCTTGCCATGAACTACAGAACAACCCTGCGCCGCCTTGCTTTAGGCATCAGCACACCCCTGATCGCTGCACTGGCGGCCTGCGGCAGCGCACCACCAGTGGCCGACTGGCAAGTGCAATCACACACCGCCGTGCAGCGCGCACTGCAAGCCTACCTGCAGGGGCGCGACCGCGTCGCCACAGCGGAGCTGGCGCTGGCGCGCAAAGAGCTGTCCAGCACCGGGCGGGCCGATCTAATGGCCAATGCCGAGCTGGTGCAGTGCGCCGCTAGGACCGCCAGCCTGGTTTGGGAAGAATGCACCGGCTTTGCGCCGTTGCGGGCCGACGCCACACCGGCGCAACGCGCCTATGCCGGTTTTCTGCGCGGCCAGGTAGCGCCTGCCGATATTGAACTGCTGCCGCCCGCCCAACGCGCAGCGGCCAAGGCGCTTACCCCGGATGCAGCCACCGCCGCCGTGGCGGCCATGGGCGATCCTCTTTCTCAATTGGTGGCCGCGTCCGCGCTGCTGCAGAGTGGCAAAGCCAGCCCCGCACTGATCGCGCTGGCCGTAGACACCGCTTCAGCGCAAGGCTGGCGCAGGCCGCTGCTGGCTTGGCTGGGTGTGCAAGCCTTGCGCGCCGAACGTGCCGGTGCCGCAGACGAAGCCGCCAAGGTACGCCGACGCATGGATTTGGTACAACAACGGCCGGTTGCGCCGTAGTTCAGCCCAGCGGCGCCAGCAAGGCGTTCAAATCGCCATCGCTGCCCGCTGCGGTGGGCGCACAAGGCCGTCATGCACCGATTGCGAATTCGCACACGGACCGGACCCCGGCTGTCTAGCATCCCGATTAGCGCGCCATTGACTGCCGCTAATTTGGTGGAGGCATGAAAAATGACAGCTTTGAAACACCCATTTTTAAGTCGCTTTGCCAGTGCTTGGCTGGCTGGCGTGGCGGCAACACTCATTTTGGTCACGCCTGCGCAGGCGGTGCCGGTACCCGGCCAAGGTACTTGGGACAATCCAGACCCCACCATCGGATTACAAGCCCGTGACCTCGATGGCGATTCAATAACAGATGCTTTCTACGACCCAGCGCTCAATGTCACCTGGCTGCGCCATTCTGGTACCAGACACATGGTCTGGACGCAAGCAGTGGCCTGGGCTGCCAACTTCAGCATCGGCATTTATGACGACTGGCGCCTTCCGACCATGGTCGATACCGGAGAACCTGGCTGCAATATGGACGTCTTTTTTGGCGGCGATTGCTTCTTCTACCCGCTGACGACCAAAGACGGCAAGGTATACAGTGAAATGGCCAGCCTGTGGTACGACACCTTGGGCAACATAGCCGAATGCAATACTGACCTTTGCTCGCACCATGGGCAAATCGGCTTGGGCTTGACCAACACCGGCGATTTCGAGAATCTGCAGTCTGACTGTTACTGGTCCGGCTTGGCGATTGACGTCCCCGGTATACATGGCGGGTGGTACTTCTTTTTTGGCCATGGCCTCCAGGTTAACTTCAACCAGGGCAATTTTTGTTTCGCACTGGCGGTGCGCCCGGGCGATGTGGCGGGCAACGGGGTGGTGCCTGAGCCTGGGACTGTGGTGCTGGCGCTAACGGCGCTGGCGTGCCTGAGTCTGACGCGTAGGCCCCGGCCAGTCAGGTCTTCTGCCCTTTGTACAACCTCAAAGGCTCACCCCAGCGGTGCCAGCAGCGCGCCCAGGTCTTGCTCGCTGAATTTGATGGCACCGGCACCGTCAAAGCCCAGCACACCTTCGGTCAACGCCAGCTTGCGCCGCTGTAACTCCAGCATGCGCTCTTCAATACTGCCCTCCACCACCAGTTGGTACACAAACACCGGCTGGTCTTGTCCAATACGGTGAGCGCGGGCGGTGGCCTGCTCTTGCACCGCAGGGTTCCACCACGGGTCAATGTGGATGACGGTGTCCGCCGCCGTCAGGTTCAGGCCCACACCACCGGCTTTCAGGCTGATGAGAAAAATCGGCACCAGCCCGTTTTGAAACTGCTGCACCACCGACCCACGTTGGGCGGGCAGCGTTTTGCCCGTCAGGCTGGCAAAGGGCAGCTGCAGCGCCACCAACTGGTCGGCAACCAGCTCCAGCATTTCGGTGAACTGTGAGAAAACCAGCACCCTGCGCCCCTCCTCCACCATCATCGGCAAGGTATCGCATAACCACTCCAGCTTGGCGCGTTCCATACTGTCGGGCGTCTTGCCGCCTTTGAGCAAGTAAGGGTCGCAACACACCTGGCGCAGCTTGAGCAAGGCGTCCAGAATGCTGATCTGCCCGCCGGGGAAGCTCTGGCGTTTGAGCACGCGGCGCACCTGCACGTCGGCGGCAGCGCGCACCCCTTCATACAGCTCACGCTGCTGGCCTTGCAGCTGCACGCGGACGATGGCTTCGGTCTTGGGCGGCAGCTCGGTGGCCACATCCACCTTGCGGCGGCGCAGGATAAAAGGCCTGACCCGTTGCGCCAGCAACTTGGCGCGCAGGGTCTCGCCGTTTTCTTCGATCGGTTTGCGCCAATTGCGCGCAAAACTGCGGGCATCGCCCAAAAAACCGGGCATCAAAAAATCGAACTGCGCCCACAACTCGCCCAGGTGGTTTTCCAGCGGGGTGCCGGTCAGGCACAGGGGGTGGCGGGCACGCAGACGGCGCAGCGCGCGGGCGCTGCGGCCAGCGGCGTTTTTGACCATCTGCGCCTCGTCCAAGATCAACAGGTGAAAGCGCTGGGCCGCCAGCGCATCGATGTCACGCCACAGCAGCGGGTAGGTGGTTAGCACCAGATCATGCTCGGCCATGCGGGCAAAGTCTTCCGAGCGAGCCGGGCCCTGCAGGGTGAGCACCCGCAGCGAAGGCGCCATGCGCTGGGCCTCCAGTTGCCAGTTGAACACCAATGACGTCGGCACCACCACCAGGGCCGGCAGGTCCAGTCGACCGGCCTGCTTCTCCATCAGGATATGCGCCAGGGCCTGGGCAGTCTTGCCCAAGCCCATGTCATCGGCCAGAATGCCGCCCAGGTTTTGCGCGCGCAAATACTGCAACCAAGCCAAGCCTTCCAACTGGTAGGGCCGGAGTTGCACGGTCAGTCCATCCGGCGCGTTTACGGGTTGCGGTACACCAGTGGATTGCAAGCGCTGGGCCAGACTGTGCAGCCCTTCCTCACCCTGCAGTTGCCAGGCGTTATGCGGGCCTAAACGCTGGGCGTCCAACAGCCCGGTGCGCAGGGCATCCAGCCGCTGCGCATCCCAACTACCCAAATGGATTTGGCCCGCCGCACTGTGGGCACGCCGGGGGTCGGTCAGCAGGTCCAGCATGGCACCCACAATCGCTT
>CAJASG010000782.1 GCA_903944555.1 uncultured beta proteobacterium | reverse complement strand
CAGCGGCGTCATGCCCTGCAGCGAGAGCTTCATCATGGGCCAGTTCACACCCCACATGAGCGTGAGGGCGGCTAAGGCCCATGCTTGGCGACGGCTGATCAAACCGCGACCGGCGCCTTGATGGCGGAGTGGCATTCGTAACCCTGCACCTCGAAGTCTTCAAACTGGTAGCCAAAGATGCTGTCCGGACGACGCAAGATGCGCAGCGTGGGGTAGGCCTTGGGCGCACGGCTGAGTTGCAGTTCCACCTGTTCCACGTGGTTGCTGTAGATGTGGCAATCGCCCCCGGTCCAGATGAAGTCGCCCACGTCCAGATCGCACTGCTGCGCCACCATGTGGGTGAGCAGGGCGTAGCTGGCAATGTTGAAGGGTACGCCCAGGAAAATGTCGGCGCTGCGCTGGTACAGCTGGCAGGAGAGGCGGCCCTTGCCGCCCGGCACTTCGCTGGGCGCAACATAGAACTGGAAAAAAGCGTGGCACGGCATCAGTGCCATCTTGTCCAAGTCGGCCACATTCCAGGCGCTGACGATGATGCGGCGCGAGTCGGGATTGCTCTTGAGCGTTTTGATGACTTCAGCAATCTGGTCAATATGGCCACCATCCGGTTTGGGCCAGCTGCGCCATTGCACGCCATACACCGGGCCCAGGTCGCCATCGGACTTGGCCCACTCATCCCAAATGGAGACCCCGCGCTCTTTCAGCCAGTGGTTGTTGCTGCTGCCGGTCAGAAACCACAGCAGTTCCTGGATGATGGAGCGCAAGTGCACCTTTTTGGTGGTGACCAGCGGGAAGCCTTCATTTAAATCGAAGCGCATCTGGTAGCCAAACACGCTCTTCGTGCCCGTGCCCGTGCGGTCAGCCTTGAACACACCGGTAGTGTGCACATGGCGCATGAAGTCTTCATATTGGGAGCGTATGGGGTGGTTTGTCATATCAGATGGCTGCGTCTGAGGCGGCGGGTTCGGGTTGGAGCACGGGCTACACCCGGTGCAGCACTGAGCAAAAAATTATATGCGGATGAGGTTGGTATTTTTCTCCACCACTTTGAATACCGCCACAGCCTGTTTCATGCGGTTGGCCTGTTCCCGCAGGCTCTCCGCCGCCGCCGCACTTTGTTCTACCAGTGCAGCATTTTGTTGGGTCATTTGGTCCAGATTCCCGATGGCTTGGTTGACCCCGGCAATCCCCGCGCTTTGTTCTGCGGCAGCGGCCGTAATTTCCGAAATAACATCGGCAACCCGGCGCACGGACTGCACGATTTCGTCCATCGTCGAGCCTGCATCGGTGACCAGTTTGGTGCCGGACTGCACCTTGGAGACCGACGTTCCAATCAGGCCCTTGATTTCCTTGGCTGCCTCTGCGCTGCGTTGCGCCAAGCTGCGGACTTCACTGGCCACTACGGCAAAACCGCGCCCCTGCTCTCCTGCGCGGGCGGCTTCTACCGCAGCATTCAGCGCCAGAATGTTGGTTTGAAAAGCAATGCCGTCGATGACGCCAATAATGTCGGAAATTTTCTTGCTGCTCGCATCGATTTCCTGCATGGTGGCTACCACTTGGGTGACCACGGCCCCGCCCCGTTGGGCGACTTGCGACGCGCTGGCCGCCAAGGTGCTGGCTTGGCGGGCATTGTCGGCACTGGTGTGGACGGTTGCCGTCAGTGCGTCCATGCTGGACGCGGTGGCCTGCAGATTGCTGGAGGTCTGCTCGGTGCGTTGGGCCAGGTCGTTGTTGCCGCTGGCGATCTCGGCGCTGGCGGTGGCAATGCTGTCGGTGCTGCCGCGCACCTCGGACACCATACTGCCCAGCGAACGATTCATCGCGCCCAGCGAGCGCATCAGGTCGCCAAATTCATCGGCGCGTGACTCGTCGACGTTGGCACTCAGGTCGCCCTGGGCGATCTGGGAGGCCAATGTGTTGGCCTGCAGCAAGGGGTGTTTGATGGAACGAATCAAAAACCCGGCCCCTACCAAAATGCACACCATCATCACAGCGACGGCCATCCCGGCTGACAAGACAACCCTCTGGCCACGCAGCTCATAGGCACCCCGCATGGTCTCGTAAGACGCATCCTGCATGGCCACGAATTCCCGAAAAGCCCCTTGCACCGCCAAGACCGCGGGGCGGTATTGCGTTTCGATCAAAGCCGGCAACTCCGCAGCTTTGGTAACTTTCACCAATGCGGTTTGCCCGCTGATTTCAAGCACTTTTTTGCGCAACTCCCCAATTTTGGTGATCTGTGCCGTGTCTTGTGGCGACAGTTCCATCGCCTCTATCGATTTTTGGAGGTCCTCAATTCTTCCGTTCGACGCAACAATCTCGTCCTTAAACGCGGCGGCTACGCCCGGATCCACCGACACCACGACCGCATAGGCGCGTGTGGCGTTGACGTCGGCCATGGCGGCCCACTGGTTCGCTGCCTTGATGCGTGCCAGCATGGCGGCATTGGCGGTGGCATAGTCAGCCCGGGATTTGCTGGATGCGGTGGCCGCGAACGCAACAATGAGCTCCAAAAAAACAACCATGGCGCCCATGGCCAACCACAGTTTGGTTGCCAACCGGAGTCTGTCAAATCGCATACCAGTTCCTTTAATTATTCTGTAATATTTACCCGTGAAGCTTCGCGCAAATCGGTTGGATATTCAGCTAGGACAAACCCTTGGACTGCGATGTGTTAACAGAAAGGCGAGCCACTCAGCCCAGTGAGGTCAAGGAGGTGCCCGCGAGGTGTCTATGTCTCAAGGATCCTGAAATTCGGCGGCAAACAGCGGCCTTGTTGCGTCATTCCGCCGCTGAGAGCCGCAGCATTCGTCCCGGATTCATCCGGTTGTGCGGGTCCAGCGCCGTCTTGATGGCGCGCATCATCTGCAGCGCCACCGGGGATTTGTGCTGCTCCAACTTCTCGCGTTTCAGGCTGCCAATGCCGTGTTCGGCCGAGATGGAGCCGCCAAACCGGTCCACTGCCTCGTAGACCAAGGCGTTGATGGGCTTCTCCTGGTTCTTCAGGAAAGCTTCGGCGTCAAAGCCCTGAGGGGCTTGCACGTTGTAGTGCAGGTTGCCGTCGCCCAAGTGGCCGTAGTTGACCAGGCGCGCACCGGGGAAAGCCTGCTCCAGCGCGGCATCGGTCTCGCGCACAAAGGCCGGAATGCGTGACACCGCAATTGAGATGTCGTGCTTGATGTTCAGGCCTTCTTGTGCCTGCGCCAGTGGAATGCTCTCGCGAATGTGCCACAGTGACCGGGCTTGTGCCATGCTCTCGGCCACCACGGCATCCAGCACGCATCCGCTGTCCAGTGCTGCTTCCAACAACCGCTCAAACTGGGCGCGGGCATGCCCTTCGGATTCGTGGTCGGAGTTTTCCAAAACAACGCAGTACGGTGTCCCCATGCTTTGAAATGGCACGCGCTGCTGTGGAAAGTGTTTCACCACCAAGCCCAGTGCAAACTGTCCCATGACCTCAAAGCCCGTCAACCCGGCACTCAGAAAACGGTGTGCCAAGCCCAGCAGCTCCACTGCGGCTTCCAGTGAGGGCACTGCGGCGAACGCGGTGAGTTGGGACGCGGGCAGGGGGTACAGCCGTAGGGTGGCGGCGGTGATCACACCCAGTGTGCCCTCCGAGCCAATGAAGAGGTGGCGCAGGTCGTAGCCGGTGTTGTCCTTGCGCAGGCCGGTCAGCCCATTCCAGACTTCGCCCTGCGCGTTCACCACTTCCAGGCCTAGGCACAGCTCGCGCGTATTGCCATAGCGCACCACCTGCGTGCCGCCAGCATTGGTGCCCAGGTTGCCGCCAATGGTGCAACTGCCCTCGGAGGCCATACTCAAGGGGAACAAAAAACCGGCTTGCTCGCAGGTTTCCTGCAGGCTTTGCAGCACGCAACCAGCCTCCACCGTGACCGTCAGGTTGGCCGCGTCCAATGTGCGCACCTGGTTCATGCGCTGCAGGCTCAGCACCACCTGGGTACCACTGGTGTCCGGCGTGGAGCCGACCACCATGCCGGTGTTACCGCCTTGCGGCACGATGCTGACACCAGCTGCTACACAGGCCTTGACCACTTCGGCCACCTCCAGTGTGGAAGCCGGGCGCACCACGGCCAGTGCCTTGCCATGCTCACGTTTGCGCCAATCCTGTTCCCAAGCGCTCAGATTTCCTTCGGTCAGGACATTGGCCGCGCCCACTGCGGAGCGCAACGACTGCAGCAAGGGCTCAAACGCACTCATGGTGCAGCGGGAGCATCAGACAAAGGCAGGCCCGCAGCTTTGGCATGCCCCAGGCGCACACGCACGTGCAGTGCGCACGCGGTGAACAAGGCCAGGCACAGCAGCACTTCAATAAAAGCGTAGTAGTTGCTGGGAGCCTTGTCGCTGTAGGCACGTACCGCGCCCTCAGTGAAATACAGCCACACCATCAGGCTGACCCAGCGGTAGGTGTACATGCGGTTTTTCAGCAAACCGGCCAGCGGGATGCACAAAGGCAGCGCCTTTAAGGCGAGCCAAGAGCCGCCGGGGCGCAGGGGGGCTAAGAACAGCTCCCAGCTCAGTCCAAGAAGAATCAGGCCTACGAGGCTACCCACGGCAAGCCAGCGGGTGAAGTTAACGGATGGGTTCATGCGGTGGCATCATAGCGGGATGCGACTAATTTTTCTTTTCAGGCGGTGGTTACAAGAAGTGGCACGGGTGCCCTGGTTGGACGCAGCGCGCACCTTGCGCGAGCGTTTTCGGGACGATCACCTGGGTTTAACCGCCAGTAGCCTGACATTCACGACAACTATTGCCTTGGTACCCATCATTACGGTGGCATTGGCGGTGTTTACCGCGTTTCCGATGTTTGCCAAGTTCCAGGATGTGCTGCAAAAGTGGTTGATCCAGAGCCTGGTGCCGGACAACATTGCGCGGCAAGTGTTGGGTTACCTGACCCAATTCTCCGGCAAAGCCAGCAAGCTCGGAGTGGCCGGGGTGGCGGTGCTTTTAGGCACGGCACTGGCCTTGATCTTCACCATTGACCGCACCCTGAACAACATCTGGCGTGTTCGCAAACCGCGGCCGTTTGCGCAACGCGTGCTGATTTACTGGGCGGCCATTACCTTGGGTCCGTTGCTGCTGGGGGTGAGCCTGACCATCACCTCGTATGTGCTGTCCGCCTCGAAGGGCGTGGTGGGTGCGATGCCGGGCGGCGTGGCGTTGTTGCTGGATATATTGCAGTTTTTGTTGGTGGGCGCAGGCATGGCGGCCATGTTTCGTTATGTGCCCAATACCCATGTGCGATGGGGCCACGCGTGGATCGGTGGGCTCTTTGTGTCCGCCGGGATGGAGGTAGCCAAGAAAGTACTGGCGCTGTACCTGAGCAAGGTGCCCACCTATTCGGTGGTGTACGGGGCGTTTGCCACGGTGCCAATTTTGCTGATCTGGATTTATGTGGCGTGGGTGATTGTCTTGCTGGGCGCAGCCCTGACAGCCTACATTCCCAGCCTGTTGGCAGGCGTTCCCCGGCGCCGTTCGGTGCTGGGCTGGCAGTTTCATCTGGCGCTGGAGGTGCTGCAGCAGCTGGACGCGGTCCGCCAGCAGGCGAACAAGGGCCTGACCCATTCGCAGTTGTGCGCTCAGCTGCGGGTGGACGCGCTGCGCCTGGAGCCGGTGCTGGAAGCCTTGACCGCGCTGGACTGGATTGGTCAGCTGGTTGACTCCACGCAAGAGGGGGAGGATGCGCGCTTCATCCTGCTGACCGACCCGCAAACCACCTTGCTGGAGCCCTTGATGCAAAAGCTGCTTTTGCCGCCCAGCGAAACGACGGAAAAATTATGGAAAACTGGCCACTGGCCCAAGAACACCCTGCGTGAGGTGCTCTGAAAGTTATAGCGAAACCTTGCCCAGCCACATGTCTTTGTACATCACCCAATCGCCCATGAAGCTGTACAGCGGGCGCTTGAAAGATGCGGGCTTGTTCTTCTCAAAGCCGAAGTGCCCGACCCAGGCACAGGCATAGCCACACAGCAAACCGTACAACACGTATTGGGGCTTGCCGGTCATGAACATCATGCCCAGGCAAACCAGACCCAGTGATGACCCCAAAAAGTGCAGGCGGCGACAAGTGCGGTTGCTGTGCTCCCCCAGGTAAAACGGGTAAAACTCGGCAAATGTCGTGAACTGTTGAATATCCACGGTCGTATCTGCAGGGGGTGTGGTGCTGGTCATGTTTGTCTCCTGTTTTTTTGCGATTATGGCTTTAAAGCGGAATTTTCGGAGCAAATGGGCCTCCAGGCCATACATGGTGTGCGCAAGCAGCTCCTAAATCAATAGCAGCTGCTGCGCTGTTCCCGTTGCTCAGGGCACCAAGAACTGGGTCAGCGCCTGCAGCATGGGTTCGGGCGTCTCGTTCATTTGGTGGTGGCCACCGGGCAGGTACACCACTTGCGCCTGCTGCGCTTTGGCGGTCAAACCTTGCGCCGCCTTGGGCGTGGTCATCTGGTCCACCTCGCCCAGCACAAACAGCACCGGACAGGTGACTTTGGCAATCGCCTCCAGTCCCCCAGCGTAGCTGTCACAGGCCTTGAAGCCGGTATGAAACAGATTGGTCTTGGTGTTGCTGGCCAGCACGCGACGCCCCAGCGCCATAGACGCGCCATACACCCAGGTGCCCGGCCCCATGGCCGAGGGAGGTGGGGCCAGCGTGGAGCGCGAGAAGATGTTGACCATTTCCAGTGCCTTCATGGGCGCGTTCAAGGATGCATCAATCAGCGCGGGCGATACCTTCATGGGAAATGCGGTGCCCACCAGCACCAAGTGGCTGACACGTTGCGGTGCGCGTCCCGCCGCTTCCATAGCAATCAGCGAGCCGAAGCTGTGGCCGATCAGGGCCACTTTTTCCAGCCCGGCGGCGTCCATCAGGGCCAGCACAAAGTCGGCGGCGGCCTCTACCGTGGCAGGCGGCTCACCGGCGCTGCGGCAGTGGCCGGGCAGGTCGACGGCCAACACATTCCAGCCGTGGTTGGCCAGATAACGGGTTTGAAGAATCCAGACGCTGTGGTCGTTCAATACCCCGTGGAT
>CAJASG010000781.1 GCA_903944555.1 uncultured beta proteobacterium | reverse complement strand
TTTTCAGGCGACCACGGCGTCACCAACGGTGAAGACCGTACTTGGGAGGACGCCTACCGCACCCGTTGGGCCCACGACAAAATCGTGCGTTCCACCCACGGTGTCAATTGCACGGGCTCCTGTTCGTGGAAGATTTACGTGAAAGGCGGCATCGTCACCTGGGAAACCCAGCAAACCGATTACCCCCGCACCCGCTGGGACATGCCCAACCACGAGCCACGGGGTTGCGCACGCGGCGCCAGCTACAGCTGGTACTTGTACAGTGCCAACCGGGTCAAATACCCCTTGGTGCGCGGTCGCCTGCTCAAACTCTGGCGCGAAGCCCGCTTGTCGCAAAGTCCGGTTGATGCTTGGGCCTCCATCGCCCAATCCGACGCTAAGCGCAAGGAATACCAAAGCGTGCGTGGCCTGGGCGGTTTTGTGCGTTCCAGCTGGGACGAAGTCAACGAAATGATCGCTGCGGCGAACGTCTACACCATCAAGAAGCATGGCCCTGATCGCGTTGTTGGCTTTTCGCCCATCCCGGCCATGTCCATGGTCAGCTACGGTGCAGGTAGCCGCTACCTGAGCCTGATTGGCGGCGTTCCACTGAGCTTTTACGACTGGTATTGCGACTTGCCTCCCAGCAGCCCCCAAGTGTGGGGTGAACAAACCGACGTGCCGGAATCGGCCGACTGGTACAACTCCACTTTCATCATTGCGTGGGGCTCCAACGTGCCGCAGACCCGCACGCCAGACGCGCACTTTTTCACCGAAGTGCGTTACAAGGGAACCAAGACCGTTGCGGTCACGCCCGACTATTCCGAAGTCGCGAAGTTATCGGACATCTGGATGAAGCCCAAGCAGGGTACCGATGCGGCTGTGGCCATGGCCATGGGCCATGTGATCCTGAAAGAGTTCTACTTCCCCGACAACGGCCAGCGCAGCACCTACTTCGACGACTACGTGCGCCGCTACACCGACATGCCGATGCTGGTGATGTTGAAAGAGCACCAACTGCCTTCCGGCGAGACGGTCATGGTGCCAGACCGTTATGTGCGGGCCTCTGACTTCAATGGCAAGCTAGGTGCAGCGAACAACCCTGAGTGGAAAACCGTTGCGCTGGACGACAGCGGCAAGGTCGTGTTGCCCAACGGCGCGCTCGGCTTCCGTTGGGGTCCCGATGGCCGCGCAGACGAAGGCCAATGGAACCTCGAAGCCAAGGAAGCGCGCCACGGCAACGCGGTAAAACTCAAGTTGTCGGTCATGGAGGGTGAAAACCCCAGCAGCGAAACAGCCAAAGTGGGATTCCCCTACTTCGGCGGCATTGTGAGCGAGCACTTCCCCAACAATGCCACAGGCGCGGGCGCCGATAACGTTCTGGTGCGCACCGTCCCAGTCCAACGCATCTCGCTGGGCAAAGAAGGTGAACAGCGCGAAGCATTGATTGCCACCGTGTTCGATTTGCAAGTCGCCAACTACGGTGTAGCGCGCGGCCTGCCGGGCGAACTGGCTGCCAAGGACTTCAACGATGACACGCCCTACACACCGGCATGGCAAGAGCGCATCACCGGTACGCCACGTGAGCAACTCATCACCGTGGCACGTCAGTTTGCCGAAAACGCGGACAAGACCCACGGCAAATCCATGATCATCATCGGCGCGGCCATGAACCACTGGTACCACGCCGACATGAACTACCGCGGCGTCATCAACATGTTGATGATGTGCGGTTGTATCGGCCAAAGCGGTGGCGGTTGGGCGCACTATGTGGGCCAGGAAAAACTCCGGCCCCAAACTGGCTGGACGGCCCTCGCATTTGCGCTGGACTGGGTCCGCCCACCCCGGCAAATGAATGGCACCAGTTTCTTCTATGCGCACACCGATCAGTGGCGTTACGAAAAGCTGGGCATTGAGGAGATTCTCTCGCCACTGGCTGACAAAAAGCAGTTTGGCGGCAGCATGATCGACTACAACGTGCGGGCCGAGCGCATGGGTTGGTTGCCTTCCGCTCCGCAGTTGAAGACCAATCCATTCCAGGTGGTGCGCGACGCGGTGACCGCAGACATGGACCCCGTGGACTACACGGTCAAGAGTTTGAAAGACGGTTCACTAAAAATGAGCTGCGAAGACCCGGACCACCCAGACAACTGGCCACGCAACATGTTTGTCTGGCGCTCCAATATTCTGGGCTCCAGCGGCAAAGGCCACGAGTACTTCCTCAAGCATCTGCTGGGCACCAGCCACGGCGTGCAGGGTAAGGACTTGGGCAAAGACGATGCCAAACCCAACGAAGTGGTTTGGCATGACAAGGCGCCCGAAGGCAAGCTGGACCTGTTGATCACGCTCGACTTCCGTATGAGCACGACCTGCCTGTACTCCGACATCGTGTTGCCAACGGCTACCTGGTACGAGAAGAACGATCTGAACACCAGCGACATGCACCCCTTCATTCACCCGCTGTCCGCAGCGGTGGATCCAGCGTGGCAATCACGAAGCGACTGGGATATTTACAAAGGATTTGCCAAGAAATTCAGCGAAGTGTGCGTGGGTCATCTTGGAGTGGAGCGCGAAATGGTGCTATCCCCATTGATGCACGACTCTCCGGCCGAGTTGGCGCAGCCATTCGGTGTTCAGGACTGGAAACGTGGCGAGATCGACTTGATCCCCGGGAAAACCGCGCCCAATATGCAGGTGATTGAACGCGACTACCCTAATGTGTACAAACGCTTCACCGCGCTTGGCCCATTGCTGAACAAGGCGGGCAACGGTGGCAAGGGAATCAGCTGGGATACCAAAATCGAGGTGACACAGCTCGGGCAATTGAATGGTTTGGTCACCGACGAAGGCGTGACCTGTGGAATGCCAAAGATCGAGACGGACATCGATGCATGTGAGGTCATTCTCCAACTCGCTCCGGAAACGAATGGCCATGTCGCAGTCAAAGCATGGAAGGCGTTGGGCAAACAGACCGGACTGGACCACACCCACCTGGCCATCTACCGCGAAGACGAAAAGATTCGCTACCGTGATGTGCAAGCACAGCCGCGCAAGATCATCAGCTCGCCCACCTGGAGCGGTATTGAGTCGGAAACTGTGTCGTACAACGCCGGCTACACCAACGTGCACGAGATGATCCCATGGCGCACCCTCACTGGTCGTCAGCAGTTCTACATGGATCACCCATGGATGACTGCGTTCGGCGAAGGCTTCTCCAGCTACCGCCCACCGGTGGATCTGAAGACCACGGCCGGTATTCAGAATATCAAGCCCAATGGCAATAAAGAGATTGCACTGAACTTCATCACGCCGCACCAGAAGTGGGGTATTCACTCCACCTACAGTGACAACTTGCACATGCTGACCCTCAACCGCGGTGGCCCGGTGATCTGGCTGAGCGAGGACGACGCCAAGAGCGCTGGCATTGTGGACAACGACTGGGTCGAGTTGTTCAACACCAACGGAGCCATTGCGGCCCGTGCGGTGGTGAGCCAGCGGGTCAATCCCGGCATGGTCATGATGTACCACGCACAGGAAAAGATCATCAATACCCCCGGTGCAGAAATCACCGGGACACGCGGCGGCATTCACAACTCGGTGACCCGCATTGTGACCAA
>CAJASG010000780.1 GCA_903944555.1 uncultured beta proteobacterium | reverse complement strand
GCAGCTGTTGCGGGCTGGCACCCACCACCACCCAGTCGCGGTCTTGCACGGGCAAGCCCATCAGGGCATCCCGTACTGCACCGCCGACCAGGTAGGTTTTCATGGTTTGAGGCGGTAGGGCTCTTCAAAGTCCAGAAAGTCTTTCTCAGTCAGTGCGCCTGCCACCCAGGCTTGCACGCCTGGCAGGGCGCCCACGCGCTCAATGTAGGCGGCAATCGGTGCGGGCACCGGCAGGGCGTAGGCCTTCAAGCGCATGCAGACCGGGGCGAAGTAGGCGTCGGCCACGGAGAAGGCGCCAAACAGCATGGGGCCGCCATGTTCTTGCAGCAAGGCGCTCCACATGGACACGATGCGTTGCACGTCCGCGCGCACGCCCGGCTTGTCGCGCCAGATCAGTGCGCCCGTGTCCGCCAGATCGGCCTCAATGTTCATCGGGCAGTTGCCGCGCAGCGCCGTAAAGCCACTGTGCATTTCGGCGCAGATACTGCGCGCGGTCGCCCGTGCGGCGCGCTCAGTGGGCCAGAGGTGTTTGTCGGGGTACTGTTCGGCCACGTATTCGGCGATGGCCAGCGTATCCCACACCGCCAGATCGCCGTCCACCAGCAAGGGGACTTTGGCCGTGGGGCTGAGTGCGGTCAGCGTCTTCTTGAAAGTGGAGTCGGCGTCGAAGGAGTCAAAGCGCACCATGACTTCTTCAAACGGAATCCCGGCTTGGGTGAGCAGGACCCACGGCCGCATGGACCAAGAGGAATAGTTTTTGTTACCGATGTACAGCTTGAGCATGGAGTCTCCTGGTTGACGAAGGCTCCATGGTACGGCGCCACGCCACGGGGTTTGATGACAAATTCAGGGGCGATTGATGCTCAGGGCAGATCGAGCGCGAGGTCCGGCAGGTTGGCGTCTTTGGGGCCCACACTGCCCAGGCGGGCCTTGAGCGACTGGGATTGTCCAGTGATGAGAGCGGAGTAACTGGTGGTGTTGGACAGCACTTTTTTCACGTAATCACGGGTCTCGGCAAAGGGCACGTTTTCCGCCCAGATCGCGGCCTCCCAGACCGGGCCTCCGCTTTGACCGCGCCACATGCGCGGGCGGTTGGGGCCGGCGTTGTAGGCGGCGGCTGCCATGGGCATGGAGCCACCAAAGGTGTCCAGCACCAGCTTGAGGTAGCCGGTGCCGATGGCGATGTTTGTGTCACGGTCGGTGATTTGGTGCGCCTGGAAATCAGTCAGGCCGATTTTCTTGGCGGTCCAGCGCGCGGTGGCGGGCATGACCTGCATCAGGCCCGCTGCGCCCACGCCGGAGCGTGCATCCATGATGAAGCGGCTCTCCTGGCGGATCAGGCCATAGACGTAGGCCGGGTCCAAGCCGATTTGCTTGGTGCGCGCCAGCACCGCGTTTTTGAACGGCATGGGGAAGCGCTGCTCCAGATCGACCACGCCTTTGGTGCGCTCACTGGTGTTGATACAGCGGTCCCAGACCTCATTGCGGCAGGCCAGGTCCGCTGCCGCCAGCAGGCTGCGGTCATCCATGCCGCCGCGCACATGCAGGTTGGTGCTGTAGTTCCACTCGCGCACGCCGTCCGAGCGCAGCCCGATCTGAATCGCGTACAGCGCTCGGGTCAGGCCCGGGTTTTGGCGCGCGGCGTCTTTTTCCTCAAGGGTCAGGGCATCGGGGCGGGGGGGGGTGCTGATGCGCTGCCCCAGCTCTTCTAGCGCCAGTTGCTCATAAAAGCCACGCACACCAGCAATGCCTTCCAGTAGGCGCAGTGCTTCGGCGCGGGCGCCTTCGGTTTTGGCCTGTTGCATCAGGGCACGGGCCCGCCAGTAGACCCAGGTGGAATCGCTGCGCAGGGCCTCGGGCATGGCGTCAATCGCCTCTTGTACCTGCGCCCAACGCCCGGCGCGCAGTGCCGCGCGGGCCATCCACGCCAGGTGGTCTTCGTGCATGAATTTGGTCTGGCCCTTGGCAAAGTAGCCGGGCGCGTCGTCCGACAGTTTTTGGGCCGCGCGCTTGCCAATCACACCCCAGATCCAGGAGCGTTCTTCCTGGGTCAGTTGGGCTTTCCAGCGCAGCTTTTCAATTTCCACCGCCGCATCGGCCGGCTCCAGGTAGGCCTGCCGGATCAGCGCCAGGGACACTAGCTCGCGGGTTTTGGGCTGTATGGCTGTGAGTTTGTCTTCGAGGTACTTGCCTGGATTGAGGTAGATGGAGTTGACCGTTTTGTTCCAGTTGTCATTGAGCAGGCCCACGGCCTGGGTGGTGACGCGCAGGCGGTCGTTTTCCATGCCTAAGCGGGCGCGCAGCCACGCCACTTGCCGCATTATCGAGTGGTCTTTCACCAGTTGCTCGGCTGCGCTGGCGCAGCCCTCCTCGGCATCCTTGAGCGATAGCCAGGTCTCTTGCACTTGCGCGTTCACGTTCGCGCCGCTGCTGAGGTGGTCCGCCAGCAAGGCGTAGCAACGCACGGAACGGTCATCGTTCATGCGGTATTTGGGGTATTCGCGGTTGAAGCTGGTCCAGTCGCGGTTGCGGCCCAGTTGCAGCAGCCATTCATTGCGCAGCCGGTCTTCCTGGTAAGAGCCCGCAAAACGCGTCATAAATTCATTGATTTCAGGGGTGCTGGCCGCGTCCAGCCGGGCCGACAGATCCCAGTAGGCGGCCCATGGCTCTAAAACATGGCCACGCACCAGGGGCAACAACTGGCCCAGGCGCTTGCGGTCACGCTGCTTATAGGCTTGCGCCATGTCGGAAATGACTGCATCTGCCCGGGCGTTGTCCCGCCCTTGGGCGTTTGCTGTGGTAAAGGTGGCGGACAGCATGGCGCCCAAGAGCGCTATCGATGTCAAAATGGCTGAAAACTGCATAGGGTGATTATGAACAACTCGGATGAACAACAAGCCTTGGAAAAGAAAGCCCTTCGCAAGGCTCTGCTTGAACAACGCCTGAACCTTCCTGATCGGCTACAGCGCGCCGACCTATTGCAGCGGGTAATGCGGATTTGGCTGGTTGGGCGCCCGGATATCGTGATTGGCGCCTACTGGCCCATCAAAGGCGAGTTTGACCCTCTGCCTGCGCTGCACCGCTGGAAAGAAGACGGTGAACTGCTCGACCAGCCCCAGCGGCGTCGCATTGGCCTGCCGGTGGTCGATAAGGTGAACAAAACCATGACCTTCCACGCCTGGTACCCCGGTTGCCCAATGGAGGAAGACGCTTACGGCATCCCCAAACCGAAAGACACCGAAGTGATTGTGCCGACCCTGCTGTTTGCACCCTGTGTGGGCTATGGTCCAGGCGGTTTCCGGCTGGGCTACGGTGGTGGGTTTTATGACCGCATGCTGTCCACCCTGCAACCCAAGCCAGTGACGGTGGGGCTGGGGTTTGGTGTGGGTTTTGTGCCCGACTTCGAACCCGAAGCCCACGACATGCCGCTGGACGCGATTCTTAACGACTACGGGGTGGTTTGGCCCGTTTGACCGGTGGTTTGCGTGCCGGTTTGCGCGCGGCCAGTGCGGCTTGCAGCGCCAGTTGGGCCCACGGCGCCATCAACGCTTCCGATTCCATTGCCTCGGGCGGCGCACTGTAGTAGTTCATGCCCCGCGAGACGCCTTTGGCCATATAGGTAAAGCGCGCGCATCCGGCGGCTTCAAATTGCGCCTGACTGAGCGCATCGGCCTTGAGCCACAGGGTTTCACCTTGCCCCAAGTCAACCAACAGCGCCAGAGTCAGGCCGTCCGTGCTGATGCCATAGCCGCCGAACATGCGTTTGGCCACGCAGGGCCCCGCACTGCGCAGCAGATCACAGCAATACTGGGCGAACTCGGAGTGGACGGCGGCCATGGTCGGTGGATGGATGCGTGTGGGTGGTGGGCTACGGTGCCGTCAGGGCTTGCACGTCAGCTTCATAGTCTTTCAGCGTCTGGGCCAAGCGCTGCCGCTGTGTGTGGGTGGTGCTGTTGTGCATGGCAGCGACTGCAGCACAGCTTTTCGCCGTGAAGCGGGCCGTGTATTGGCGAAATGCAAGGTCCGGTGATCTGAAGGTGCGCCCGATCAGTGCGCGCAACTCGGTCTGTGCACCGGCGTTCCCAGCCTCGCCACTACGCTGGTCGCGCAGAATTTGCAGTGCATCTTGCTGACGACGCAACATTTCACGGTAATGCAGCTGGACGTCATAGCCCGCCAGACCCAACTGGGTGCGAAGCACCGTGAGCTGTGCCGGGTCCAGTCGGCCATAAAACGATTCAGCCCGCTCCACCAGCCGTTTGACGCGGCGATCGGTCACCTCAACGGGGGTGCCGTCCATCCAGTCTTCGCGCCATTGGCGGTTGCGTTTCTCAAACTCCCGCGCAATGTGGTCCAGTTGGTTGGGTTGCAGGGTGGGTGCCAATGCGCCCAAGGCGGGGGCCATCCGCTCGCTCGCCACTTGGGCCCGGGTTTGCATATAGGCGTACAGGCTGCAGACTTGTTCTGCCGTCACCGGCTGCTCCGCTGATACCTGCAGGTTCTTGAACATCTCCGCAAACAAGGGCAGTTCTTCCGCGCGGTGCCACTTTTGCAGGCCTTGGAGGTCGGCGCGCATGCGCTCGCTTTGATCGCTGTCAAAATCAAAATAGCCATCCAGCCACCACAGCGACAGGTTGGGGGCGTTGTTATAGACCAAGCGCAAAGAGCTGCATCCGCTCAATGCGAAAACGACCATCAGCGCACCGATAATGGCGAACCAACGGGCGCTCAGACGCGCCAATGTACGTAACCCAAAAAAGTTCAAGAGGGGCATGCCAGTGACTTCAAAAAATCAGATCCAAGGTGTCGCAGCACAGGCGCCAGCGATTGACGTGGTGATTATGGCGGCCGGCAAGGGAACACGTATGAAGAGCCGGCTGCCCAAGGTCTTGCACCGCTTGGCCGGGCGGCCCTTGCTGCAGCATGTGCTGGACACGGCTGCCGACCTGCAGGCCCGCAAGGTGGTGGTGATCACCGGGCACGGTGCTATCGAAGTAGAAGCGGCTTGCGCAGGTGCTGCGGGGGCTGTAGCCGAGTTTGCCTTGGATTTTGTGCGCCAGGAGCCACAGTTGGGTACCGGCCACGCCGTGCAGCAGGCAGTGCCCGTGTTGGCGGACGATGGCGTGGTGGTGGTGCTGTCGGGCGATGTGCCGCTGACGCAGTCCGACACCTTGTTTCACCTGATCAAAGCCAGTGGCGGCACTAAGCTGGCCCTGTTAACGCTGGAGCAAGCCAACCCGGCTGGCTATGGCCGCATTGTGCGTGCGGCGAGTGCGGGGGCTGGGGCAGAGGGCGTAGTGCAGGCGATTGTGGAGCACAAGGATGCCTCCGTGGAAGAGCGTCAGATCACCGAAATTTACAGCGGCATCATGGCGGTGCCTGCGGCACAGCTCAAGCGCTGGCTGGCCCGCCTGGATAACCAGAACGCGCAGGGCGAGTACTACCTGACCGATATTGTGAAATTTGCCGTGGCCGATGGCGTGGAGGTCGTTGCTTACAAAATTACCGACGCCGTGCAGGTGGCTGGGGTCAACAGCCCTGTGCAGCTGGCCGAGCTGGAGCGTGCCTACCAGCTGGGCCAGGCCCACCGGCTGATGGAGGCGGGCGTGCGCCTAGCCGACCCGGCGCGTCTGGACGTTCGTGGCGACCTGCTGTGCGCCCATGACGTGAGTATTGATGTGAACTGCGTCTTCATGGGCCAGGTCAGTCTGGGGGAGGGCGTGTCCATTGGCGCCAACTGCGTGGTTGCCAATGCGGTGATTGAAGCGGGTGCGGTGATCCACCCATTTACCCACATCGATGGTGAAACTCTGGGAGTGCGGGTGGGCGCCGGGGCACTGGTGGGTCCGTTTGCCCGGCTGCGCCCCGGTGCGGTGCTGGGGGCGGAGGTGCATATCGGCAACTTCGTCGAAGTAAAGAACTCCACACTGGCCAAAGGTGCCAAGGCCAACCATTTGGCGTATTTGGGCGATGCTACGGTGGGCGAACGGGTCAACTACGGCGCCGGCAGCATCACCGCCAACTACGACGGTGCCAACAAGCACCGCACCGTGATTGAAGCCGATGTGCATGTGGGCAGCAACTGCGTGCTGGTGGCACCCATCACCCTGGGAGCGGGCGGCACGGTAGGCGGCGGCTCCACGCTCACCAAAGACACACCGGCCGGGGCTTTGAGCGTGGCGCGCGGCAAGCAGGTGACGATTGCCAACTGGTCACGGCCCCAGAAAGCGCCTCGCGGCTAAGCGCGCCATGAACGATGTTTCCAGAGCCCATGCGGCTGAGGTCGCAGCCTTGCAGGCCGAGCTGGCCACGGTGCGCGGTGAGCTGAAGGATTTCACCTACACCGTCTCGCACGACCTGCGGGCCGATTTGCGGCACATCCTGGCGTTTGCCGAAATCGTGCAGGAGGACGCCGGCCCGCAGCTGGACGCGCAGGCGCAGGCCCATTTGGCCACCATCACCGGGTCGGCCCGGCACATGGGGGTGCTGATGGATGGGTTGATGGAGTATTCCCGCATGGGCATGGTGCCCTTGCATGTGGCGCCGGTGCAAATGGGGCCGATGGTGCAAGAGCTGTGTCAGGCCCTGCAGGCGCAGCATCCGCAGCGGGCGCTGGAGTGGCGCATTGCCGATGACTTTCCCGATGTGCGGGCGGATGCAATCCAGCTGCGCCAAGCCATGGCCCACCTGCTGGGCAATGCCGTCAAATTCACCGCGACACGGGCCCGGGCGACCATCGAGGTCGGCCACCAGTCGGGTCCGGCGGATGTGGTGGAGCCCAGCTGTACGTTTTTTGTGCGCGACAACGGCGTGGGTTTTAACCCGG
>CAJASG010000779.1 GCA_903944555.1 uncultured beta proteobacterium | reverse complement strand
GCATTCATCGCCTTGTATTACGGCTACGCTGGTCGCCAGGATATTGTGGTCAGTTCGCAAGTGGGCGACGCCCATATTTGCATTCCCATGTGCATTGGACTTTTTGCACTTTTTGACAAGATCACGATCCCCGGGTTTTTTCAAATTGGCATCTACGCCATTGTGGGTGCGGCGATTCTGCACTTCCTGTCTATCGCGTTCATGGGGCGACTGCCACGGGCGCTGGGTGTGGTGTTGGTGGGGGCGTATGGCGTGTTCATCTATACGGGCATGGTGCAACAATAAGCATAAAACCTTATCAGGCTATAGTGTCTTGTCTCAACCTAATTTTGGAAGAATCCACCATGTTGAAATCACTTTTGTGTGTAGCTACCTCGCTGATGTTTGCTTTTGCGCCTGCCCATGCAGCGGAAGATCCGTCAGATGTAGATGCGGTGGTGGCTGCGGTCAAGGCTGCTAACCCTGATTCCAAAGCGCTTTGCGAGAAAGGCCCGGAGGCCATCCGTAAGGCTACGACGGAGGCGGTCATGGGCCTCATGGGAGCCAGAAAACTCAAGGGCAATCCCCGTGCAGTTGGTGGAGAGGCTGGAGGGAAAATCGCTTTGGACTGCAACAGTTGAAAAAGCGCTGACGGACTCGCCACGCTATTCCAAGCCGGCCATTGCCGGCATTTTTTTTTGCTGCCCTTCTTGTAACTTAACCCAGAGCTTCGCACGCAATGACTAACTCACCATGCGGCAGATTTCGTTCACTCGCCCTCTCGTGCATCCTGGTTTTACTATGTCCCCTGGTCCAAGCGTCTGATGAGACGCAGATTAAATTGATTTTTGACGCAGTGCGTAGCCAATACCCCGATGTGAACCTGTATTGCAAACTTTCGGACGCGGATCGCAGAA
Source organism: uncultured beta proteobacterium (assembly GCA_903944555.1). Classification (GTDB taxonomy): domain Bacteria; phylum Pseudomonadota; class Gammaproteobacteria; order Burkholderiales; family Burkholderiaceae_C; genus Allorhodoferax. The sequence continues at coordinate 3,390 of CAJASG010000779.1, read as the reverse complement.
AAGTCGTCGTTCAGTCCACCTTGCAACTCGCCAATAAAGGGCAGGTGTCGGATCCTTATGTAGATGGTCCCAAGGCAGGTGCTCTGCTGCGCCAGGAGTGCGGTGTGCTGGATATTCCAACGGTGGACAAAGCCACAATGCGTTGGATGACCAATGAAAAGCCGTTGACGTTTGATAGCGAAGTAGGCCGTTTGGGAATGTTCACCAGCATTCAGGCTATGGCCAATCGCGTATATGTGCCTCAAGAGGGCACGGGTCCGTTTCCTGCTGTGGTTCTTAGCCACACCATTGGATCCATCAGCCCGCATTTATTGGTTCACGCCAAGGACTTGCTGGCGGCCGGGTTTGCGGTGTTGGTGGTTGATACGTATGGGCCACGCGGTGTCAAGAACGGCATATCCAAGATACTTCCAACCGAGTCCGCCAAGGATGCGTATGACGCACTGGCGCATCTGCAAGCGCAAGCCTTTATCGATAGGAATCGCATTTTCCAGTCGGGGTACTCGCTTGGGGGGATCGCTTCTTCACTGCTCGCCAGTCCGCAAGGGGCAAAGGCCCTAAATGCGTCGGGTCGCTTTCGTGCGACCGTATCCAACTATGGCGGGTGCGTTGTCTCCCAGATGGATGTTCTGTCTGCTGATAGCGATCGACCGCTGCTTATGCTCATGGCGGAGCTCGACATAGAAGCCTCGCCACGACTTTGTTTTCCATTGTTGGACAACATGAAGGCCGCTGGTAAAGATGTTCAATGGCATATTTATCCTCAGACCACGCACGGCTGGGACAAGGCCGAAAACAATGGGTACGTGTACCGATCTCCCAGTGGCGAAACCATGCCCTACCGCTATGACCCCACTGTTGCCAAAGATGCCACTGAACGCATGATTTCCTTCTTTAACCGTTATCGGTAGGACGCTAGGTTCTTTACAAGCGCTTAGCATGTGCGCACTAACATCAGAGATATCTTGGATAGCGAATGAATATGCGTACTATGTATCGGTTTAGAACCATGGCGGTCAGTCTTGCGCTGGTTTCCCTTTGGGGTTGCTCTGCCAAAGACAACGCGGCTGCCCCTGCTGCCGCGCAAGCTCCTGCGGGCGCAGCTGCTGCACCGGCGGCTCCGTTGGCCCCGGTCACCGTGACAACGGTCATAGCGCAATCCCGTGATCTTCCGGTGTTGCTAAAGGCCACCGGCACCGTTGCCCCACTGGCGAGCGTGGACGTTCGCGCGCAGATGACCAGCGTGGTGAGCAAAGTGCACATCCGCGAGGGGCAGTTCGTCAAAGCGGGTGAATTGCTCTTCACACTGGACGCCCGTACCGATGAGGCCAACGTGGCCAAAGCCCGTGCGCAATTGGCGCGCGACAATGCCGCGCTGGCGGATGCGCAGCGGCAATTGGCGCGGGCACAACAACTCTTCGCCCAAAACTTCATATCCCAAGGCGCACTGGACACCAACCAGGCCTTGGTCGAGGCGCAAACGGCAGCCGTCGCGGCCGACCAGGCGGCAATGGACGCAACCCGCGTGGCGCTGTCTTACGCCCGCGTCATCGCGCCCCATTCCGGGCGGGCTGGCGCCATTAATGTGTTTGCGGGTAGTGCCGTGCAGGCCAATGTCACGTCGCTTGTGACCGTCACACAGTTGGACCCGATTGCGGTGGCTTTCAATTTGCCACAGCGCAACCTCTCCGATGCCTTGTTGGCCCTGAAAGATGGTGGCGCGCCGGTGAGTGCCCGACTAACTGACGGCGCTGCCGGGGCGGGTACTTTCAGTGGGCGCTTGAAGTTCGTGGACAACGCGGTGGACGCGGCCTCGGGCTCCGTCAAGGTGAAGGCCGTTTTTGACAACGTTGATGCCAAACTCTGGCCCGGCGCCTTTGTCGAAGTCTCGCAGACCGTGAGCACCCTGAAGGATGTGGTGGTGGTGCCGCAGGCGGCCATTATTCAAGCTGCGCGTGGCACCATCGTATATCTTAAAGAGGACGGCAAAGCAGTGCAAAAACCGGTGCAAGTCGTTTACGCGCAGGGTCTGGACGCTGCCGTTACGGGGGTCAAAGCAGGTGATTGGGTCGTACTGGACGGTAAACAGAATCTGCGCCCCGGAACCCCCTTGCTGGAGCGTGCGCCCGAAGGCAAACCCGAACGCGCGCCAGCACCGGCTAAAGCACCATGAACCTGTCCGAGCTTTTTATCCGCCGTCCGGTGATGACGGTGCTGCTCAATGTGGCCATTGTGGTGGCCGGGGTGATCGGGTTTCAAAAAATCCCGGTGGCGGCACTACCAAGTTACGACACGCCGGTGATCAATGTGTCGGCCTCGCTCCCGGGGGCCAACCCAGAGACCATGGCCAGTTCCGTGGCCTTGCCCTTGGAGAAGCAGTTTCAAACGGTGCCGGGGCTTAAAACCATCAGTTCCACCAGTACCCTGGGGCAAACATCGCTCACACTGGAGTTTGAAGAGGGCCGCAATATTGACGCCGCCGCAGTGGATGTGCAAGCAGCGTTGCTGCGCGCCCAGCGCAGTTTGCCCACCGACATGACCGCGCCGCCGTCGTACCGCAAGGTCAATCCGGCCGACGCACCGGTGCTGTTGATTGCACTCACATCGCCTTCGCTGGCACCGTCCGATTTGCAGGACTATGCGGAGCATCTGATTTCTCCCACGCTGTCCACCATCAATGGTGTGGCGCAGGTCAATATTTTTGGCGCCAAACGCTTTGCGGTGCGGGTGCGGGTGCAGCCGGAGGCGCTGGCAGCGCGCAACATCGGGCTGGATGAATTGAGTGCGGCGCTGCGTGCCGCCAATGTGAATACCCCGGTGGGAACCTTCGACGGCCCGCGCCAGACCCTGACCCTGCAAGCCAATCGCCAGCTCAAAAATGCGGCTGATTTCTCGGACCTGATCGTGAGCAACCGGGGCGGCAGCCCGGTGCGGCTTAAAGACGTGGCACGCGTGGAAGACAGCCTGGAAACCCTCAAAAGCTGGGCCACCCTGAACGGCGAAAACTCCATCATCGTGGCCGTTTTGCGGCAACCCGGTGCCAATGCGGTGCGGGTGGTGGACACGGTGCGTGCCGCTTTGCCCCAGTTGAAAAGCCAAATGCCGCAGTCGGTTGCCTTGACCCCCGTGAACGACCGGTCCGTCTCGGTGCGGGAAGCCCTGCACGATGTGTCGCTCACCTTGCTCGGCACCATTGGCTTGGTGGTGCTGGTGATCTTCTTGTTTTTGCGCCGTTTTGTGGCCACGGTGATTCCGGCGCTCTCCTTGCCCGTTTCCCTGATTGGAGCGGTTGCACTCTTGTATGCGTTCTCTTACAGCCTGGACAACATCTCGTTGTTGGGCCTGACCTTGGCCGTAGGCTTGGTGGTAGACGATGCCATTGTGGTGCTG
>CAJASG010000778.1 GCA_903944555.1 uncultured beta proteobacterium | reverse complement strand
GGCTCCAATAGCACTCTTCACACCATTTACCCCCCGGAGCAGACGCTGTGGCCGAACTTTCTCACTTTTTACAATCCGTTAAATTGCCGGTGATGCCAGAGGTGGCGACTGAACTGATTCGTACCCTGACCGATGAAGACGCCGACGTACCCATGGTGCGCGACATCATTGCCAAAGACCCCGCGCTAACCGCGACGCTGCTTCGCATGGCCAACAGCGCCATTTTTGGTTTGTCGCGCAGCGTAACCACATTGGACAAAGCAGTCAGTGTGGTGGGTATGACCCAAATCAGAGCACGCGCATTGTCTATTTGCCTGGCCAATGCCTTTGCCCTGCCGCAAAGCCTGAACCGGCTGGAATTTTGGCGCAACAGCATGGCATGTGCAGGCTATGCCAAATGGCTTGCGGGCAGTATTGGTATGGATGAGCAGCAGGCATGGCTTACAGGCATGATGCTCCGACTGGGAGAAATTGTTATTGGTCAGCACGAAGCGGCCATGATTGACCAGATCGAGATGCGGCCTTGCTTGCCTGGAGAACGCTGGACACGTGAACGTGACATTGCTGGTTTTGATGAGGGGCAAATCATGGCCGAAGTGGCGCGCCACTGGGACTTTCCAGACTCGGTTTCCGGTGCACTGGGATGCGCATCGCAGCCCATGGAGTCCAGCGATTTTTCTGCGCTTGGTGCGGTCATTCACTTGGCATCGCTTTTGGCAGACCAAACGAACCCTGGTGCCCAGGCATTGCAAACGCTAACGCCGGCTGTGGTGCTGAAGCTCCAACTGGACCTGGAAAAACTGCAAAACCAGATGCCTGACCCCCATTCGTTTGCGGACACTTCTTTCGTCTAGGCCCGGCTCATGTCCCATGATTCAATTTGGCTAAGCACCAATGATGCGAGCAAGCTGTTCGTAAACCATTGGTATTCCCAACTCCCTCCCAAGGGGGTCGTAATGATTGCCCATGGAATGGCAGAGCACAGTGAACGCTATGCAAGAGTGGCCCAAACACTGGTGGATCAAGGTTATGGGGTCTATGCCCTGGATCTGCGGGGCCATGGCCGCACCGCACAGCATGGGGTGCAGGGCCACTTTGCCGACCAGGACGGCTGGCAAAAGGTGGTGAATGACCTGCACAGCTTGCAGCAGCACATCCGCCAGCAACATCCGCACGCCCCCATCTTTCTCCTGGGCCACAGCATGGGCAGCTACATCGGGCAGGCCTATTTGGTACAACACAGTGCCGACCTGCAAGGTGCCATTTTGTCGGGCTCCAATTACCAACCGGTTGCGCTTTACAAAGTAGCTGGGCTGATTGCCCGTTTTGAGCGGCTTCGCCAAGGCCCTACCGGGCGCAGCGCCCTGCTGGAGTTTTTGTCATTTGGATCGTTCAATAAAGCGTTTAAACCCACACGCACCGACTTCGACTGGCTAAGCCGCGATCCGGTCGAGGTGGACCGCTACATCAACGACCCGTTGTGTGGTTTTCGCTGCACTAACCAGTTGTGGATCGACCTGCTGGGTGGCCTGCAAGACATCACCAAGCCCGAGAACTTGGCCCGCATCGCCAAAACCCTGCCCATGCTGGTGGTCGGCGGTGCCTGTGACCCGGTCAGCGATGGTAAACGCCTCAATGACCTGGCCCATGCCCTGAGCCAAAGCGGCAACCCATCCGTCACGCTGAAGATTTACCCTGACGCACGGCACGAATTGCTCAACGAGACCAACCGCGATGCCGTGACCACCGACCTAGTGCAGTGGCTGGACGCTTCGCTACACAGACCCGCGTAGCGCCACCTGCCGCCACTGGCCATAACCCGGCCCGTCTTGCGGCCACTGGGCAGCGTCATTCAGCGCATCAATACCCTGCGCCACCAACCCAGTGGCTCGAATTACGCCCGCATGGGTGATCCACAAGGCAGCCGTTGCACCGCTGGAGCGCACCGCAGCCCGCGTGTCAGACCACGCAGCATGCACCCGTGCCAGCACCATGTTGACGCTCTCAACACCGCCAAAGCGGTGCTCGCCAAAGTCGGCTGTCCAGGCATCCAGGGCCGTGCGCGGCACATCAGCCCACGGCACGCCCTCCCAATTGCCAAAATTCATCTCCCCCAGACGGAGGTCGGTTTTAAAGGCCAAATCGGGCCGCAACCCTCGCAAAAACTGCGCAAGCAGCTCACATCTTTGTAGCGGGGAGACCCAGACTTGCAAGCCCTGTGGCAGCACTGCGGCCAATTCCGCGGCGGCGTGTTGGGTGGCCAGCGCTTCGGCCGCAATGTCCAGCACGCCGTAACACACGCCCGGCGCCACGCAGGGCTGGGCATGGCGGATCAACCACAGGGTCATGCCGCCGCGCCCATGCGACCCAAGCCCAGGCACAGGCCGAGATAAAACGCCAACTCACACACCTGCTGGGTGGCGCCCAGGCAGTCACCGGTGAAACCCTGCAGGCGTTGGGCAAACCAGCGCCACATCAGCCCCCAGGCCACGGCCGAGCAGACCAGGGCCACGGCCAGCGCCTTCAGCAGTGTCGGAGCACCGCCGGAAATTGCTATGAAATGAGTAGCTGCTTGCGCATACCCCACAAGGGCCAGAGCAATAAAACACCATAAAAAAGCAGTCGCCAGACTGGCCCCGCTGATCTGGTCGGCCAGGGGCTTGGACTTGGACCCCGCAGCATCACCCACATGCGGCATCAGCCGAATCAGCAACAAGGGCCAGGTGCGCGACACCACATGCGCCAAAAACAGTGCGCTGCACACCACCGCGATACCCATAGACCCCAGCAAGGCCAGCAAAGACACTTTGGCCAGCAGCGCCAGCACCACGGCAATGGCGCCAAACGCGCCGACCCGTGAGTCCTTCATGATCAACAGGGCGCGCTCGCGGTCCTGGCTGCCGCCCAGGCCGTCCATCACATCGGCCAGCCCGTCTTCGTGGAAGGCCCCGGTCATCAGTACGCCCGCTGCCGTGCCCCATACCGCAGCCACCAGCGGCGCAAAGCCTGCAGCCGGCAGGTAGGCCAGCAGCAGCGCGGTGATGGCCGCCACCACCCCGCCCACCAGCCAGCCGACACCCGGAAAATGCCCTGCACTGGCGCGCAGCATGGCCGGGCTGAAGCCCACCCAGTCACCCAGCCGCCCTGTCACTGGGATGCGGGTGAAGAACTGGACCGAGAGCAGGTAATGGCGCAGAAACAAGGCCATGGCCGCGAACTAGGCCGCCGCCGGTTCGGTGGCCGACTTTTCGGACACGCCAGCTTGAGCAAAGCTGGCCATATCGCGCAGGATGGTGCAGGCCGACTGCAGCAGTGGCCAGGCCAACGCAGCTCCCGAGCCTTCCCCCAAACGCAGGCCCAGGTCCAGCAAAGCCTGCACCCCCAGGTACTGCAACATGAACTCGTGGCCACGCTCGCCGGATCGGTGGGCGAACACGCAGCGTTGCAACACCAACGGCTGCAGGGCGTGGGCCACCAGCACGGCCGCGGTGGCGATGAAGCCGTCCACCACCACCACACGGCGCTCCTGGGCCGCCTGCAACACGGCACCGACCATGGTGGCGATCTCGAAGCCACCCAAGGCGGCCAGCGCGTCCAGCGGGGCCGTGGCACCCGCGTGCAAGGCCAGCACTTCGCGTAGCACGGCGGTCTTGCGCACCACGGCGGGTGCATCCAGGCCGGTACCGGCGCCGGTGCAAACTTCAATATCCAGCCCCGCCAAGCGCGCCAACAGCAAGGATGCGGCCGAGGTGTTGCCAATGCCCATCTCACCCAACACCCGCGCGTTGCCGGGCAAGCCCTTGACGATGTCCTGGCCGTTTTGCAGGGCCTGCTGGCACTGCTGTGCGGTCATGGCGGGCTGCACGGACGAGTCTGCGGTGCCTTTGTCGCCACCAGCCACCTTGCGCACCAGCAAGCCGGCACGTTGCGCTTCGGCTGGCAGACCTGCCAAAAAGTCGTGGTTCACGCCGCAGTCCACCACCGTCAGGCTGATGCCGTTTTGGCGAGCCAGCACGCTCACCGCAGCGCCACCGGCCAAAAAGTTTTCTACCATCTGCCAGCTCACGTCGCTGGGGAAGGCCGAGATGCCACGCGCGGTCAGGCCGTGATCACCGGCAAACACCACCATTTGCGGCTCTTGCAGCACCGGGGTTTCATCGTTTAGCACCAGGGCGATGCGCGCAGCCAGCGTCTCCAGGCGCCCCAGCGAGCCCAGGGGCTTGGTTTTGTTATTGAGCTTGTGCTGAAGTGCCGCTTCAAAGGTAGGGTTGGACAGGTCGGACAGGGTGGGAAGCAAAGTGGTCATATCGGTCTCAGAACAAGAAAATGGATGGGTCATGCCAAGGTGCGCGCGGGGGCAAAAGTGGCGTGGTAGATGGCGTCGCGTGCCCCCTGTGAGAAGGCGTGCGGATTGGTTTCGGCGTGCGCCGACAAAGTATTCATGGCAGTCCCCTGTGCGTGAATCGTGGC
>CAJASG010000777.1 GCA_903944555.1 uncultured beta proteobacterium | reverse complement strand
TACAGTTGGTTTGATACTGCGGTGAACGCCTATTTGATAGAGCAGGGCGTGCTCGATATCCACCAGGGCGCGACCATTGGCCTGGTGATTGAGACCCAGTGCAACTACTTTTCGCCCCTGGCGTTTCCCCAGGTGGTGCATGCGGGTATACGTGTGGCCCGTTTGGGCTCCAGCAGCGTACGCTACGAGGTGGGCCTGTTTGCCGAGGGTGAGCCACTCACTGCGGCAAAAGGCCACTTTATTCATGTCTACGTGGACAAGCTCAACCGCCGCCCGGTGCCGCTGCCTTTAGACCTCAAATCTGTTCTGGAAACTCTTGTATGACCCAAACCATTGTGGATGCCGCCATCACCTCGCGCATGTCGGCCCGTGCTTTTACCCAGGCACCGGTCTCCCGGGAGACGCTAACCGAGTTGCTGCAGGTGGCCAGCCGCGCGCCGTCTGGCACCAACACCCAGCCCTGGAAGGTGTATGTACTGCAGGGCGACAGCCGCGCGGCGCTGGTGGACAAGGTTTGCACGGCCCATGACGCCATTCGCGCCAACCCGGCATTGGCGGCGGACTACCGCGAAGAGTACGACTACTACCCGGAAAAATGGGTCAGCCCCTATATTGACCGCCGCCGGGAAAATGGCTGGGGTTTGTATGGCCTGCTGGGCATCGGCAAAGCGGACAAGGACAAGATGCACTTGCAGCACCAGCGCAACTACCAGTTTTTTGATGCGCCGGTCGGCTTGATGTTCACCATGGACCGGGTCATGGGGCGGGGCTCCTTGCTGGACTACGGCATGTTTCTACAAAATATCATGGTGGCGGCGCGTGGGCATGGCCTGCACACCTGCCCACAGGCGGCGTGGAACGGGTTTGCCAAAATCATCCTGCCGCACATCGGGGCGGGTGCGGATGAAATGCTGGTGTGCGGCATGGCACTGGGCTATGCCGACGCGACCGATGTGGTGAACACGTTTCACACGCCCCGCGTGCCCGTGGACGAGTTCACCCACTGGTTGGAATAGGTGGAATTTGGCTCCGGCTGGATGTTATTTTGCTATTAATATCATAGCTGCTTGCGCACTTTCCACGGGGCTTGTGGCATCTTTTCTTATAAATTTATGGCCCATAAACCTAAAATCCTTGTTACCCGAGCCATCTTCCCTGAAGTGATTGCCAAGCTGGCGCAGCACTTTGAGGTGCAGACCAACCAGGCCGACGAGGACTGGTCGCCCGCCCAGCTGGTAGCCCAATTGCAGGGCGTGCAAGGTGTGTTCACCTTTGGTGTGGAGCGCATGGATGCCCCCTTGCTGGCGCAGTGCCCCGCGTTAAAAATGTGCGCCAACATGACGGTTGGCTACAACAACTTCGATTTGGCCGCGATGACGGGTGCTGGCGTACTGGGCACCAACGCGCCCGACGTGCTGACCGAGACCACCGCCGACTTTGGCTTCGCCTTGCTGATGGCAACGGCCCGCCGGGTGTGTGAAAGCGAGCATTTCTTGCGCTCCGGCCAGTGGACGCGCTGGAGCTACGACATGTTTGCCGGGGCCGACATCCATGGTTCCACCCTGGGTATTTTGGGCATGGGCCGCATAGGGCAGGGCATTGCCCGGCGCGGTGCGTTGGGCTTTGGCATGAAGGTGATTTACCACAACCGCTCCCGCCTGGACGCTGCGTTGGAAGACCAATGCCAAGCAAATTACGTGGGCAAGGAAGAGCTGCTCCAAAGCGCCGACCACTTGGTGTTGGTGCTGCCGTATTCGGCGCAGTCGCACCACACCATTGGCGCGCTTGAGTTGGCACAAATGAAGCCCACAGCCACACTGATCAACATCGCACGCGGTGGCATTGTGGACGATGCCGCCTTGCTGGCGCAGTGCCCCGCGTTAAAAATGTGCGCCAACATGACGGTTGGCTACAACAACTTCGATTTGGCCGCGAT
>CAJASG010000776.1 GCA_903944555.1 uncultured beta proteobacterium | reverse complement strand
CCTGGTCAACGAGGACAAGAAAGACGAAGCGCAGCTCAAATTCATGTTCTCCATGCGTCCGCTGCAAAAGAAATATTTTGACGCGTTGGATGTTTTCGTCAGCTACCAAAATAGCCAGATGGACAGTGCGGGTGACAGCTCGACCCAGGTTGCCACCCAGACCAAGATGCTAATTCTGATTCTGGCAGTGATTGCCGCCATGGCCAGCACCATCGTCGGTTTTCTGGTGACCCGCAGCATCGACCGACCGCTCAGAACGGCCTCGGAGATCACCAAGCGCGTGGCCTCTGGTGATTTGACGAGCCAGTTTGAAATCCACAGCAAAGACGAAGTGGGCCAGATGATGGATGGCCTCAAGCACATGAACGACAGCCTGCGGCAACTGGTCGGCGATGTCAATTCCAGTACCAGAATCATCACGACCACTTCGCAGGAAATCGCCTACGGCAACCACCAACTGAATGACCGCACGGTAGAGCAGGCCCAAGTTTTGCAAGACACCACGTCGTCCATGCACGATCTGACAACCATCGTCAAACAAAACGCAGACAGCACACAAGAAGCCAACGAACTGGCGGCGTCGGCCTCCAACGTGGCGGTCCGGGGCGGGACGGTCGTATCCCAGGTGGTAGAGACCATGGGCTCCATCCATGCCTCATCCAAGAAAATTGCCGACATCATTGGTGTCATCGACGGCATCGCCTTTCAAACCAATATTCTTGCGCTGAACGCTGCGGTAGAAGCAGCACGGGCAGGTGAGCAAGGGCGGGGCTTTGCCGTGGTGGCCTCCGAAGTGCGCAGCTTGGCTGGGCGCTCTGCCAATGCCGCCAAAGAGATTAAATCGCTGATTGACGCGTCGGTGGCCAGCGTGGAGATCGGCAGTCGTCTGGTGGGGCAAGCCGGCACCACCATGACGGAGGTGGTAGACAGCGTTAAGCGGGTCAGCGTCATCATGGCGGAGATCACGGCCGCCAACCGAGAGCAAAGTGCCGGTATCGCCGTTGTCAACCAGTCCATCGGGCGCATGGACGAAGTAACCCAACAAAACGCGGCCATGGTGGAAGAAGCCGCGAGTGCCGCACAGTCCATGCAAGAGGAAACGGATCGCCTGTTGCGCGCCATCAGCGTGTTCAAACTGGGCGACAGCGAAGCCCCGTCAACCCGCTCTGGCGTGCTTGCGTTGGGTCATGGGACTTAAGCATAAGCACCGTCTCTCCATTTATTTTTTACTTTTAACCCACACCCCTAACGGAGAACTATTAATGACTATTGGACTTCACTTAAAAAAACTGGTCCCACTGGGTTTGATTGCACTGGCCTGCGCGACGTCCGTGCAAGCAATGGACGTGGGTGGTGTCAACGTGCCGGATACCGCAACGGTTGCCGGCAAAGAACTCAAACTCAATGGCGCGGGTATGCGTGCCATTGTGATTCTGGGGAAGTACTACGCCATTGGCCTGTATCTGGGCGAAAAGAAAACCACGCCCGCTGATGTTCAAGCCGTGGCCGGGCCACGACGCATCTCGCTGCATATCCAAAAGGAAATCAACAGCGAAGAATTCGGACAGTTGTTCATTACCTCCATGAACAAAAATTCCACCAAGGAAGAAAAGGCCAAAGTCGTTGGCCAGACCGTCAAGTTTGGTGAAATGTTTGCTGCGCTGGAGCCCGTGAAGAAGGGTGACATCGTGACGTTGGACTGGGTACCCGGAACCGGAACCATGGCGCAATTGAACGGGAAGAAAATCGGTGAAGTCATGCCGGACATTGCGTTCTACAACGCCGTGCTGCGTATCTGGCTGGGTGAGATGCCCGCGCAGGAAAGCGTCAAGCGGGAGTTGCTGGGCGGCAAGTAAGCCTCATCCCATGAAACGCACATTCACCTTGACATTGCTGCTGACCACTTGGGTGGCAATGGCGCATGCCCAGAGTGATGTGCTTTTGATCAAACGAGCGGCCGAACTGCGCCAGGCGCCTGGTGAAACGGCAACCAGTTTGGCACCGCTTCCACTGCAGACATCGGTCACTCGCCTCACGGCCCGTCAGGGTGCCT
>CAJASG010000775.1 GCA_903944555.1 uncultured beta proteobacterium | reverse complement strand
GGTCCATCAGCAGCTGGCTACGCCGCTCTTCGGGGAAGAAGTTGATGATGCGGTCCAGCGCCTGGTTGGCACTGTTGGCATGCAGGGTGGCCAGACACAGGTGGCCGGTTTCAGCAAAGGCCACCGCGTGTTCCATGGTTTCACGGTCGCGGATTTCACCCATCAGGATCACATCCGGCGCTTGGCGCAGCGTATTTTTGAGCGCGGCTTCCCAGCTGTCGGTGTCAATGCCGACTTCGCGCTGGGTGACCACGCAGTTTTTGTGCATGTGCACAAACTCCACCGGGTCTTCGATGGTGATGATGTGGCCGGCGGAATTCTCGTTGCGCCAGTCCACCATGGCGGCCAGCGTGGTGGACTTGCCCGAACCTGTCGCGCCAACCAAGATGCACAGGCCGCGTTTGGACTGCGACAACTCTTTGAGCACTTGCGGTACGCCCAGGCTATCAATTGTGGGAAGGATCGAGGGGATCACCCGCAGCACCATGCCCACTTTGCCTTGCTGAATGAAGGAGTTCACCCGAAAGCGCCCGATGCCGGGCGGTGAAATCGCAAAGTTGCCTTCCTTGGTGCGTTCAAAGTCGGCCACCTGCTTGTCGTTCATGACCGAGCGCGCCAGTGCCATGGTGTGCGCGCCATTCAGCGGTTGCGGCGACACCTTGACGACCTTGCCATCGACCTTGATGGCAGGCGGGAAGTCCGCCGTGATGAACAAATCGCTGCCATTGCGGCTGACCATCAGCTTGAGCAGGTCGTTGATGAACTTGGTGGCTTGATCGCGTTCCATATGTGTCTACCCTGGGAAGTTTTCAGGAATCTTGGCTTTGGTGCGCGCCTCGGCGGAACTGATGATGTTGCGCTTGACCAAGTCGGTCAGATTTTGGTCCAGCGTCTGCATACCCACGGCATTGCCGGTCTGGATGCTGGAGTACATCTGCGCCACCTTGGCCTCGCGAATCAAATTGCGGATGGCGCTGGTGCCCAGCATGATCTCGTGCGCCGCGACCCGCCCCTGGCCGTCCTTGGTTTTGCACAGGGTTTGCGAGATGACGGCCTGCAGCGACTCGGACAACATCGCCCGCACCATTTCTTTTTCGTCCGCCGGAAACACGTCAATGATCCGGTCAATGGTCTTGGCGGCGCTGGAGGTGTGCAGCGTGCCAAACACCAGGTGGCCGGTCTCCGCTGCGGTCATCGCCAAGCGGATGGTTTCCAGATCGCGCATTTCCCCCACCAAAATCGCATCCGGATCTTCGCGCAGGGCAGATTTCAGCGCTGCGGCAAAGCTCAGCGTGTGCGGGCCGACTTCGCGCTGGTTGATCAGGCATTTTTTGGACTCGTGCACAAACTCAATCGGATCTTCCACTGTCAAGATGTGGCCAAACTCGGTTTCGTTCAAAAAGTTAACCATGGCCGCCAGGGTGGTGGACTTGCCGGAACCGGTAGGCCCGGTCACCAGCACCATGCCGCGTGGCCTGAGCGCCAAGTCACCAAAGATCTTCGGGCAACCAAGCTGCTCCAGCGACAAGATCTTGCTCGGAATGGTCCGAAACACCGCGCCGGCACCGCGCTGGTGGTTAAACGCATTGACCCGGAAACGCGCCAGGCCATCAATCTCAAACGAGAAGTCAATTTCCAAAAACTCTTCAAAGTGCTTGCGTTGCCCGTCATTCATGATGTCGTACACCATGGCATGCACCTGTTTGTGGTCCAGCGCCTCCACGTTGATGCGGCGCACATCGCCATGCACCCGGATCATCGGCGGCAAGCCGGCGGAGAGGTGTAAGTCCGACGCCTTGTTTTTGACGCTAAAGGCTAGCAGTTGGGTGATATCCACGTGAGTGCCCGATCCTGATGCTGGTTGTTTGTTTGATACGCTTGGGAGATTATGACCATGATTCAGATCAAGCTGCGCCAAGTTCAACAACGCATCGCCCAAGCCTGTGCACAGGCCGGGCGCGCACCCCTGTCGGTGCAACTGCTGGCGGTGTCCAAAACCTTTGGCGCCGACGCGGTGGTGCAAGCCCACGCGGCCGGGCAGACGGCCTTTGGCGAAAACTACATCCAGGAGGGGGTGGACAAAATCCGTCAACTCGCACACCTGCCGCTCCAGTGGCACTGCATTGGCCCCATCCAGAGCAACAAGACACGGCTGGTGGCAGAACACTTTGACTGGGTCCACACCATTGATCGCCTGAAAATCGCCCAGCGCCTGAGCGAGCAGCGTCCCGCTGGGCTTGCGCCATTGCAGATGTGCATTCAGGTCAATGTGGACGGGGGAACTAGCAAATCCGGTGTAACGCCTGCAGAGGCATTGGGACTGGCCCGCGACGTGGCCGCTTTGCCCAACGTGCGATTGCGCGGCGTGATGAGCATTCCCGAACCCGCTATTGATTTCATAGCTGCTTGCGCAGTATTTACAAGGGTTAGAACCGTATTTAATGCCCTAAATGCAGAAGGATTGGGGCTGGACACGCTTTCCATGGGCATGAGCGCCGACATGGAGGCCGCTATTCATGAGGGCAGCACGATGGTCCGTGTGGGCACGGCTATCTTTGGTGGGCGCACTTACCCGGCCTGAGTGTGTTAACGCAATGGCAAATGCGTAGTGCACTTCACTTCTTCCATCACTGCATAAGTGCGCGTTTCCCGCACGCCGGGCAGTTGCCACAGCACGGTCCCCGCAAATTCGCGGTAGGCGGTCATGTCGGCCATGCGGGTCTTCAATAGATAGTCAAAACCACCCGCCACCATGTGGCACTCCATGATCTCGGTGCGCACTTGCACCGCCGCTTTGAAGGCATCAAACACATTGGGCGTGGTCTTGTCTAACAATACCTCCACGAAAACCATCATGCCGGCGCCCAGCTTCAGCGGATTAAGGCGCGCTTCGTAACCCAGGATGTAGCCGTCTTTGGTCAGGCGTTGCACGCGCGCCAGCACGGCGGTCGGTGACAGCGCGACGGCTTCTGCCAACTTCAGATTTGACAGGC
>CAJASG010000774.1 GCA_903944555.1 uncultured beta proteobacterium | reverse complement strand
CACTGGTGGAGGAAAAGACCGCAGAGTTGAAAAAGGCCATGGCCATCGCCTCAGCCGCCAACCGTGCCAAGAGCGAGTTTCTGGCCAATATGAGCCACGAGATTCGCACCCCCATGAACGGCGTGGTGGGCATGGTCGACATCTTGCAAGAAACCGAGATGACTGCAGCCCAGCACCGCATGCTCGGCACCATTCACCATTCACCAGTCTTCCATGGCGCTGCTGCAAATTCTGAACGATATTTTGGACTTTTCCAAGATTGAGGCTGGCAAGCTCGAGGTCGAAAGCATCCCCACCTATTTGCGCGAGGTGGCAGAGGGTGCCACGCAGCTCATGCTGTCGCTTTCGGGCGCACGGTCGGTGGAATTGTCGGTGTTTGTCGCGCCCGAGTTGCCAACTTGGTTCCTGTGCGACCCGACCCGCTTGCGCCAGGTGCTGCTCAACTTGATGGGCAATGCCGTCAAGTTCTCTGGCACGCAGCCTGGCCGTAACGCCCGCGTGACACTGCGGGTCGAACCCTGTACGCGGGCACAAGGCGGCTTGGGCGTGCGCCTGAGCGTGATCGACAACGGCATTGGTATGCGCCCGGAGGTGGTAGACCGGCTGTTCCAACCTTTTATGCAAGCCGATGAAAGCACCGCACGCCAATTTGGCGGCACCGGGCTTGGTCTTTCGATTACGCACCGTTTGGTGGATTTGATGCATGGACAGGTCTCGGTGCGCAGCACCTTGGGCGAAGGCTCCGAATTTTCGGTGGAGCTGCCTCTGCTGCTGTGCAGCCCAGGCCGCACGCTGCCCCCTGAACCCAGTTTGGCGGGCGTCTGCATCATCGCCGTGACCCGTGACCCGCAAGGCATGGAGCTGTTACCCAGTTACGGGCAGGCCTGCGGCGCAGCCGTTGTGGTGGTGCCCGATGTGGCGGCTGCGCACGCGTTGCTTGCGCAGTCCCCCGGCCAATGGGCCAACACGGTGGTGCTGATCAGCTTGGCCATCACCACCCCAACGACAGAGCTCAACTTCCCCAGCGCGGTGGGTGTCGTGCGCATGGCGCTGCGTTCCAGTGACAGCCTTGCCACGGACGACATCATGCTGTTCGTACGCCCGGTGCTCTTTGACGACCTGCTCCATGCCATTGCGCAGGCCAGCGGGCGGATGGAGATCAGCACCACCGTACAGAGCACCGAGCGGCAAATCAACCGGCAGCGCGCCACCGCCCCCAGCGTCGAGGCTGCGGTGCAAGCCGGTTGCCTGATCCTGCTAGCCGAGGACAACGAGACCAACCGCGATGTGATGCAAGAGCAGCTGCGCTTGCTGGGCTACACCTGTGAAATGGCCGAGGACGGCGCCATTGCCCTGCAGATGTGGCAGGCCAACCCCGGCCGTTACGCCCTGCTGTTAAGCGACTGCCACATGCCCAACATGGATGGCTTTGGCCTGACCGAGGCAATTCGCACCACCGAGGCCGCAGGCACCCGCCTGCCCATCGTTGCCGTAACCGCCAACGCCATGCAGGGCGAAGCCCAGCGCTGCCGCGAGCGAGGCATGGACGATTATTTGTGCAAGCCGCTGCGCATGCACGAGCTGCGCGACAAGCTGGAGAAGTGGCTACCGAAGTCCCCCCGGTCAATGGCTGGGGCGGAGCCCGCGCTTGCTGCAATGATCTTAGGGGCCGTGGACGACCACGCGCTTGCGGTCTGGAACCCGGCCACGCTGGTCGAGTTGGTGGGTGACAACCCGGCCATGCACCGGCGCTTGCTGCAAAAGTTCCTTATTGGCGCGCAAGCACAAGTGGCCGAGATCACCCTGGCCGCAGCCACCGCAGACACCAGCGCGCTGGCCGGTGTGGCCCACACGCTCAAGTCCGCCGCCCGTACCGTAGGTGCCTTGCAATTGGGCGAACGGTGCCAGAGCCTGGAGACCGCTGGGCGCGCCGGGGACGCACAGGAATGCAGCACACAAGCCGCAAGGGTGGTAGCGGCGTTTACGGCCTCTGCCGCGGTGATTAGTAGTCAAATCGGCCTCTAGCCCTTACGGGATATGCGCAACCAGCTACTAATTCAATAGCAAAACCAGCCTACCGCAAGCCATCCCACAGCAGCTTCACGCCGGTCAGAAACATGCCAGCGTACAAAAACCGGTAGAACAGCACTTGGCTAATGCGCCGGGCCAGACGCACACCCACCCACACTCCGATGGGGGCAATCGGCAGCAGCACCAGGCTGGTGGCCATGTTGCGCAGGTCCAGCAGGCCCAACAGGCCATAGGGAATCCACTTACTCAGGTTCACCACAAAGAAGAAAAACGCCATGGTGGCGGTGAACTTGACCGGAGACAGGCGCAGCGGAATCACATAGGCGCTGATGGGCGGGCCACCCGCGTGGGCGATGAAGCTGGTGAAACCCGAGGTGGTGGTGAGCAGCGCACCCAGCCACTTGGGCGGCGGCGCGCTGTCGGGTTGGGGCGGAAACAGCAAGCGCTGCGCCAAAAACAGCAGCGTAAAACCGCCCACAATGGCCGCCACCGTCGGGGGGTTAAGCACTTTGAACAACAAGGCGCCCACGCCGACACCCAGCACGCCAAAGGGAATCAGGAACTTGAGCAGCGCCAGGTCAAAGTCCTTGCGGAACGCCGCCATGCCCAACACATCCATCAGCAGCAGCACCGGCATCAAAATGGCGGCCGCCTCGGGCACCGTCACCACCAGCGCCATCATGGGCACGGCCAACGAGCCAAAGCCCGCGCCAAAGCCGCTTTTGCTAACGCCCAGCAGCAACACGGCGGGGATGGTGACCGCGTAGAACACGGGGTCGGTGATAAGTGGGAATGGCAAGAGAATTCCAATCAAATAAGCCTGCAGCACCCGTCGGCATTGCGCAAGCAGCTACAAATACTATAGCAATAAAACCGCAGTCAGCACCAGGGTATTGCCAGTGGCCCGCCAAGTGGCCGTGTTAACCTAGCGCCATGTTCAATCCATCCCAAGCCGACGTTCGTCGTTTTTTTTGCTCCATCTACACCAAGGCCCGCACGGGTGTTGCGCTGGAGGCTCTTGAAACCATCGCAAACCAATGGATGGATGAGCACCCCGAATACCATGCAGATTTTGCCGACGTGGAGACCGCGCTGCAAACCAACTACGAGGCCCAAGAGGGGCGCACCAATCCGTTTTTGCACCTGTCCATGCACTTGTCTATCAGCGAGCAGTGCAGCATTGACCAGCCACGCGGCATCCGCCAGGCGGTGGAGCTGCTGACCCACAAGCGCGACTCCCTGCACGATGCGCACCACGAGGCCATGGAGTGCTTGGGAGTCATGCTGTGGGAGAGTCAGCGCGCCGGTCGCCCACCTGACGGCAACGCCTACATTGCCTGCGTGCAGCGCCACGCGACCAAAGACTAAAAAAGAAAAGCCGCTCAAGAGCGGCTTTTGCGTAGGGGCAAGGGGCAAAGACTATTTGAAGCGGCTTTGCGGAACCGTCTTGAGATCGGTTGGCAGGCTGCCAATATAGTTGGCCAGCTCTTTCAATTCCGCGTTGGAGAATTGCTTGGCGATACCGCCCATGATGGCGTTGCCGCGACCGACCAACGCATTGGGCTCTGCCTTGTAGGATTTCAAGGCCACAAAGAGATAGTCTTTGTGCTGGCCAGAAATTTTGGGGTAGGACGGGTCGATGGGTTTGCTGAAGCTTTCACCGTGGCAAGAAGCACATGCACCTTTGGTCACCAACGCCGCCACGCGGGCAGAACCATCGGCTGCTTTTGCCAGGGGTGCAGCACCTTCCACCACACCGCTGGCGGAGTAGTAGGCGGCAACATCTGCAATGTCCTGCTCAGTCAAGGAATCAGCGATGCCACGCATGGTGGGGTGGCGACGCTCGCCCTTTTTATAGGCGTTAAGAGAAGATGCGATGTAGGCCGCGCCTTGACCGGAAATCATGGGGACTTTATGAATCTCAGGGAAACTGGCTTGGTATCCCTTGATACCATGGCAGCCAATGCACAT
>CAJASG010000773.1 GCA_903944555.1 uncultured beta proteobacterium | reverse complement strand
ACTCCAAATCAACGGTTGGCACCCCTGACACCCACCCTACGCCAAGGTGGTTTCGGTAGCCCATGAACACATGCGTTCCCACCAGTATTCCCCCGGCCTGGAAGAAACCCGTGTCCGCTAACCGTGCGATGATTTTGGCGTGGGTGGTTCCCATGTAGGGACACCCTACTGCCATCGCCTGCTGCGCCAGCTGTTTGAGGTGTGACTTGGCTCCAGCTCCGCTGCGATGAATATCAATCAGTGCGGTAAGTTTTGCTGTGGCACGTCCAATGAGTATTTGCGTTTGCCTTCCGGTCAGATCCGGTGTTTGGTAGTACCAGTAGGGTTTGCTTTTGATGTTTTTTAGCGAGAAGCTGCCAGGCAAATTGGCAATCGAACGCACCATCCCCAACAAACTCGCGCTGGTCAGCTACGCAAAAGCCGTCTGCGCCGCCGTGGTTTGTGATGCGTAGAGCACGGCGGTTGTACTGAATCTTTAAAATATCAGAATAACGCGTTTTTCATCTTTATTACGCTACTAATTAGATAGCTGCTCACACACATTCTACGAGGGCCACAGCCCCAACAACCATAAAAAAAGCGACGACAGTCAGACTGTCGTCGCTTTTTTTGATTGAAACCCGGAAGTGAACCCAGACTCGGGGTTCACCTCAGCTTCAACTTCGCTTACCGCAACAGGGCCAACACACCTTGTGGCAACTGGTTGGCCTGGGCCACCATCGCCGTACCGGCTTGCTGCAGAATCTGCGAGCGGGACAAGTTGGCAGTTTCTTGGGCAAAGTCGGCATCCTGAATACGTGAACGGGATGCTGACAAGTTTTCGCTAGACGTTTGCAAGTTGCTGACCGTGGATTCAAACCGGTTTTGCACCGCACCCAGTTTGGCGCGCTGATCGCTAACGGCACCCAACGCCGCGTCAACCGTAGTGATCGCTTTAGTAGCACCGATGACCGTCGACACATCAATAGCGGCCACTGTATCGAGTGCGCTACCTTCAGTGGCGGCAGTAAATACTGTACTGTCGGTAGCACCAACCACCGTAAACGACGAGGCCGAATTTAGCGTCACATGACCGCCGACAACCGCTCCCACAGCAATACCGCCACTCAGCACCGCAGCAGCTCCGGCAGCAGTCGTACCATCTGCCTTCAGACCGGTCAATGATGCTGTGTTCATACCGACACCAGCACCGTCTGCTGTTGCAATCTGAATGTCGTCGCCGGTAGCGGATGTCAGAAACAAATTACCGCTGAGATCAGAAGTGGCAGTAATGCCTGTGGTTTGCGAATTGGCATTGATGACTTTCGCCATCGCAGACAGATCGGTGGTGGAGCCAACCGACGCAGAAAGTGCCAAAACATTGCTGGCCGTCCCAGGCGTGTTGCCGGCAATAGTAAAGCTAACCGTTCCAGCTGTAACACCGGAAACTTTGGCCAATGTGACTGCACTTGCCGTTACACCCGTTGTTCCAGCCGCGGTATTAATAGCCGCTGCAATGGTCTTTGCCGAATCGGCCGCGGCTATCGCTATGTTGGATGATGCGTTTCCATTACCGCTAAGCGTTACCGTCAAGTTGGCACCTACGTTATTTGCGTTACCCGCAGCCGCCCCAACCGCTGCGCCCATGACTTTCGCCTCTGCAATGCTAGCGGCGCCTTCCTTGGATGCAACTTTATTGTTTCCCAAGTCCCCCGTTTTGGCACTTTCCACACTCAAGTTAATAGTTTGGCTTGCATTGGCACCCACTTGGAACGCAGTGTTGGAAAGAGTGCCATCCAGCAAATTGGTACCGTTGAACTGTGTTGTGGTGGCAACGCGACCAATTTCAGCTTGCAGTTGAGTTACCTCGGCCTGAATAGCGGTTCGGTCGCTGGCGCTATTGGTACCGTTGGCGGCCTGAACAGCCAGCTCACGGATACGTTGCAAGTTGGTAGAGATTGCGCCCAAAGCACCCTCAGCAGTTTGCGTGAGAGAAATGGCGTCGTTAGAGTTGCGCGCAGCTTGGTTCAAGCCACGGATTTGCGAAGTCATACGCTCACTGATAGCCAAGCCGGCGGAATCATCCTTGGCACTATTAATGCGCAGACCAGATGACAAACGCTGCATCGAAGTGGTCAACGAAGCTTGGCTCATGCCCAAGTTACGCTGTGCAGTCAACGAATTGATATTGGT
>CAJASG010000772.1 GCA_903944555.1 uncultured beta proteobacterium | reverse complement strand
TAGAAGTATGCCCTTGGGAAGGCGATGGAAGTTGTTCCACCAGCCCGGATACCGGCCAATGAGGTGCTTGCACGTGCGCGTGCAGGCTTGTGCGCCCAAGCGCTGTCGGGGAAGACAGCGAGGGTTTTTTAGTTGTGTATTCCTTCTATGAAAACTGGTATTTTTTGGACGCGTCTTGTCGCGCTCTGTATGGCGTTGTCCGTTGTGACGGCGTCGCATGCCCAATCGCAACTTAAGGAAACCGTGGTTACGGCCACCCGTAGCGCTAAACCGGTGGGTGATGTGGTGTCCGATGTCACCATCATTGATAAAGAAATGATTGAGCGTTCGGGTGCCGCGGGCTTGGCCGATGTACTGGCCCGCGTGCCGGGGGTGGAGTTTTATCGCAATGGTGGAGTAGGCAATCAAACCGATGTGTTGTTGCGCGGTGGCGATAGTAAACACACTATGGTTTTGGTGGATGGCGTGCGAGTCGATTCGCAAAGCACCTCTGGCGGGGCTACGTGGAGCAGCATTCCGTTGTCGCAGATTGACCATATTGAAGTGGTGCGTGGCCCCAGTAGTGCGGTGTATGGATCGGGCGCTGTGGCCGGGGTGATTCAGATTTTCACCAAGAAGGGGGGAGAGGTGTTTTCCCCCTCTATTAGCTACGGCTACGGCACCTTCAATACGCAAAAACTGGACATTGCTATGAGTGGCATGGCAGGTCAGTTTGATTATTCTTTGGGTGTTTCGGGAGCAAGTAGCGATGGCTTTAACGTGCGCCCCATTTCGTTGGCCAACCCTGACGCTGATGGTTATTTAAGCAATAGTGCCAACATTCGACTGGGCTTGAATATCACCCCCAGCCAGCGCTTGGAAGTGACTGCACTGCAAAGCCGCATGGACGCGCAAATTGACGGCACCTCTACCACTGGGGCCGCCCTGACTGCCTCTAGGACCAAAGACTATCGGGCTGTGAATACGTTTGAAACCCAAAGCTTGCAATGGATGTCTCAGTGGACCGGCAATTACAACTCGCGTGTGAGTTTGAGTCATGGTGTAGACAATGGCTTGTCTTTACAGGCCACCGAGTCCACAACGCATACTGCGATAGATAGCCTGTTGTGGTTCAATGAGTACAAGGTGGGCAATCAGTCCTTTACTGCAGGCATGGAGCAACGCGACGATGCGTTTCAGATCGCGTCGCCATCTGCGACTCTTCCGGCATATTTCAACAAAAGTAAATCGCAAACGGGTACGTCATTAGGCTTTGCATGGTCTGGCGAGGCGCACACTGTGCAACTGAGTGCCAGAAGCGATGCTGACAGCGAATTCGGCAGCAAAACCACCACCTCTGCCGCTTATGCCTATGCCATCACACCCCAGTGGCGTGTGTCTGGCAGTTCCTCCACTTCATTTCGCGTGCCCACGCTGTACCAGCGTTTTCATCCCACCTACGGCGTGGCCACTTTGGCGCCGGAGTCGGGGCGCAGTGTTGAGTTGGGCTTGAAATATGCCCAGGCGACGCAGGAATTCGGTGTGGTGGTGTACCGCAACACCGTGACTGATCTGCTGACGTTTGTGTCAGGCACCGGATCAGGTTGTCGTGTGACGGCCAGTGGTTGTTATTCCAATGTGGGCGAAGCGGTGTATCGCGGGGTCACAATCTCCGCGCGACAGGATTTTGGCGAAGTGGGAACCTGGGCTTCGCTGGATCTGCAGGATCCAAGGGACGCCGTAACTGGCAAGCTATTGGCGCGGCGTGCTACCCACCATGCAACGCTGGGTCTGGATACCCGTGCGGGGGCTTGGACATGGGGTGCGGACATGGTGCTTTCGTCCTTGCGTTATGACGATGCCGCCAACAATACGGTACTACCAGCCTACGTAGTTTTGAATGTTTCGGCGCATCGTCGTATCGGGAAGGATTGGACGGCCCTGATTCGTGTGGAAAATGCCACCGATGCCTCCTATCAGCTGGCCAAAGACTACGCGACATCAACACGCACCCTGTATGTGGGCCTGAAATGGGCCCCTTGATTTCAAAAATATGACCACATTGATTAGCTGCCCCGCCATCCTCGTCGCCGCCCCAGCCTCCGGCCAGGGTAAGACCACGGTCACCGCTGCGCTGGCGCGACTGCACACGCGCCAGGGGCTGCGTGTGCGGGTGTTCAAGTGCGGGCCGGACTTTTTGGACCCGTACTGGCACACCCTGGCCAGCGGTGCGCCGGTGCACCAGATGGACTTGTGGATGACCGGCGAGGCGGACTGTCGGGCCCGGCTGGCCGCCGCGGCACAGGAGGCGGACCTGATCATTGCGGAAGGTGTCATGGGTCTGTTTGACGGTGACCCGAGCGCCGCTGATCTGGCGCAACGTTTTGGCCTGCATGTGCTGGCGGTGGTGGATGCCTCCGCCATGGCTGGCACTTTTGGGGCGCTGGCGTTTGGTCTTCAGCACTACCGCCCCAATATGCCGTGGGCCGGTGTGCTGGCCAACCGCGTGGCCAGCGAGCGCCATGCGGGCATGTTGCAAATCAGTCTGAAAGAACCCGAATCCTGGATGGGGGCGCTTATGCGCAACGCCGCATTCAGCCTGCCTGAACGGCATTTGGGGCTGACGGTGGCGAGTGAGGTGGTGGACGCCATGGAGCGGCTGGATGCTGCTGCTGATGCGCTGGGTGCCACTCCCTTGGGGCGGATGACTTTGGATGACTTGCAGCGTTGGTCGGTGGACTTTGCAGCGCTGGAGAACTCCCCGGAAAGCGGGGCGGCAGAGCGCTCTGCTTCGTGTCCCCCGACCGCTTTGCGGTCT
>CAJASG010000771.1 GCA_903944555.1 uncultured beta proteobacterium | reverse complement strand
GTGAGGTGCTCCAGGCGTAGCTCTTGACGCCAATACCAGCGTGCGGCGCCGCCTTGGTGCCCATTCGCACCTTGACGCCGGGCGCCAACGAGGCCTGGCTGCGGTAAATACCCGGCACGCCCAGTTCCGCCATCCAGTTGCCCCAGGTGCTGTTTGCCAAAATCATGGCCTCGGCCACGATCAAATCCAAGGGCGCACCACGCTGGCGGGTGCTGATCTGGACTTCTTCATGCCCCTGTGGCTCGGTGCCCTGTGCTTCTGCTGATTCGCGCACCAGCCGGAAGTTGTAATCCGGGCGGTTGAAGGTCTCAGGTTTGCCGCGGACAATTTCGCGCTTGCCCTTCAGATTTCTCGCCAGTTGGTATAAAAATGATAGCTGACTGCGCAAGGCTGGTAAGGGTTGTGGCTCATATTCATGGTTAAAACTGGGGTCTTGCAACCACGGCTCGGTGACCACGGTGTCGAGCTGGTCGTGGCGCAGGTTGTGGGCAATCGGCACCCGCTCGAGCTTGGTCTCGGAGCCTTGAATCTCCAGTGTGGCTTCGTCAAAGGTCACGTAAAGCGACACGGACGGGCAATCGCGTCCCTCCATCAGGGTGTAGGTCTGCACGATGGCGTCGGGCAGCATGGTGACCTTGTAGCCGGGCATGTACACCGTAGACAGGCGCGCACGCCCCAGCAGGTCGATCGGGCTGCCGGGCACGATGGCCAGGGCCGGGGCCGCAATGTGGATGCCCAGAATAACGGTGCCGCTGCCCAGCCCCTGAATAGAAAGCGCGTCATCAATCTCGGTGGTGGCCGAATCGTCAATGGAAAACGCCTGCACCGGTGCCAGTGGCAAAACGTCGGAGATGGCGGGCGCAGTCAGCGCGGGGAAACCAGTACCCTTGGGGAAGTTTTCCAGCAAGAATCGTTTCCAGTGGAACTGGTAGGGCGAGGCAATGGCGCCGGCCTTTTGCAATAACTCCAATGGAGCAGTGTGGGTCGCGCGGGAGGCGTCGACCACGGCCTTGTACTCGGGCGCGTTTTTGTCCGGCTTGAACAGTATTTTGTACAACTGTTCGCGGATAGGCTCGGGGCAAACGCCCGCACCCAGCTCGCCGGCCCATTGGGCAATCTGCAACACCACTTGTTTCTTTTTCTCAATCGCGGCCAATGCCAGGGCGATGATGTCGGCGGGCGCCTTGCGAAACCGTCCTTTGCCCGCGCGGCGGAAGTAGTGGGGGTTGTCAAACAGGCGCACCAGCATGCCCGCTTGCTGCTCCAGCGTGGCGTTGGCTGAGAAGTAGTCGCGTGCCAGCTCGGCAAAGCCAAACTCTTCATCCGGCGAAAACTCCCAGGCCATCTCCAGTTCAATCGTCTGGCTGAGGTCCTGCGCCGCCGCCAGCATCTGGGCCGGGGACGGTTTTTCAAATCGCAGCAGAATGTTGGCGGCCTTGACCTTCACCCGTTTTCCGCTGTCTAACTCCACCTGTGCAGAGGACTCCGCCTCTGACAGCACCCGACCGGCCATGAATTTTCCGGCTTCTTCAAACAATAAAAACATAGGCGGCATTGTCCCAGCAAAAAGGGGCCTGAGAGTTGGGTGGTCGGCGCAGGCTCAGTTCAGGCCTAAAAACGCAAGAATCGATGGCAGATGGTCGTCAAAATCGCTGAGGGCGTGGTCGCCACCTTCCAGCAGGCGAACATGGGTGGCCGCATAACGGGCGTGCATCTCGCGCCAGTCCAGCACCTCATCCCCCTTTGCGATCACGGCCAGGTAGTTTTCCGGGCGGGCAAGGGGGCCGCATTCCAGATCCCGAAGCTCCCCGACAAACTCTGCCTTGAAGAAAAAACGCTCAGCCGGGTCGTGCCAACTGGTTTGCTCACCGATGTACTTTTCCAGATCGCGTGCCGGGTTGACTGCCGGGTTGAGCAACACGGCCCGGCAGCTGGCCTGTTCGGCCACAGCCGTGGCGTAAAACCCGCCCAAAGAAGACCCCACCACCGCCATGGATTCGCGTGGCCAGTCCCGGATGCCATCCATCAACACTTGCATTGCCCCGCGTGGGGAAGGCGGCAATTGCGGGCACCACCAGTGCACCTCCGGGTGGTGGCTGGCCATGTGCGTCGCCACGGTGCGGGCTTTTGCCGACTGGGGTGAGGATCGAAAGCCGTGCAGGTAGAGCAGGTGGGTAATGGGTGAGGGCATGGCTGAATGATAGTTCGCGGGATAATCCCCCCATGGCGCAACAATTTGGAAAAACTCCCCTGCTCAAGCGAATCGCCCCCTGGTTTTCGGGCTTTGACGGGCCGCTGGCCTTTGCCGTGTTCATGCTGTGCAGCGCGGGCCTGCTCACCATGTATTCATCCGGTTTTGACCACGGCACCCGCTTTGAGGCCCATGCCCGCAATATGTTGATTGCGGCGGCGATTATGTTTGTGGTGGCACAGATCCCGCCGCAGCGCTTGATGATGTTTGCGGTTCCCCTGTATGTTTTTGGCGTGACCCTGCTCGTTGCGGTGGCGGTGTTCGGCATCACTAAAAAGGGAGCCCGACGCTGGCTCAACGTGGGCGTCACGATTCAACCCAGTGAAATCCTGAAGATTGCCATGCCACTGATGCTGGCATGGTGGTTTCAAAAACGCGAAGGGCAGCTGCGTCCCCTGGATTTTGTCGTGGCGGGCCTGTTATTGGCGGTGCCGGTGGGACTCATCATCCGTCAGCCCGATTTGGGGACGGCGCTGCTGGTCTTGGCCGCCGGCATGTCGGTGATATTTTTCGCCGGCATGAGCTGGAAGCTGGTGATTCCACCGGTGGTGCTGGGCCTGATTGGCCTGGTCATGATTGTGGTGTTTGAGCCGGCCTTGTGCGCCGACGGCGTGCGCTGGTTTGTGTTGCATGACTACCAGCAGCAGCGCATTTGCACCCTGCTGGACCCGACCCGCGACCCGCTGGGCAAGGGCTTTCACATCATCCAGGGCATGATCGCCATTGGCTCCGGCGGGGTGTTTGGCGCGGGGTTCATGCAGGGCACGCAAACCCATCTGGAGTTCATCCCGGAGCGCACCACCGACTTTATTTTTGCTGCCTACTCCGAGGAGTTTGGTTTGGTGGGCAATCTGCTGTTGATCGGCGCGTTCATCTTTCTGGTGCTGCGCGGTTTGGCGATTGCCCTAGAGGCCCCCACCCTGTTCTCGCGTTTGCTGGCGGGCAGCGTCACCATGATTTTCTTTGCCTATGCCTTCGTCAACATGGGCATGGTCAGCGGCATTTTGCCGGTGGTGGGTGTGCCACTGCCCTTCATTAGCTACGGCGGCACCGCCATGGTCACCCTTGGCTTGGCCGTGGGCATTTTGATGGCTATTTCCAACTCCAAACGGCTGGTTCAGTCCTGACCCCTAGAATCACACCATGATCTCTCGCGAACCCACTATTGAACGTTTGGCCATCGCCAAATCCCTGCTGCTCACCCCCTTTGGCCTGGATGAGTCCCACCTGGCCCGCGCCTTGGCGGAAATCAAGGCGCACCAGGTGGATGAGGCGGACCTGTACTTCCAGTACACCCGCTCGGAGGGCTGGAGCCTGGAAGAGGGTATCGTCAAGACCGGCTCCTTCAGTATTGACCAGGGCGTTGGCGTACGGGCGGTCAGCGGCGAGAAAACTGCCTTTGCCTATTCGGATGATATTTCCGAAGCCTCTTTGCTGGATGCGGCGCGTACCGTAAGAACTATTTCGAGTGCAGCCCAAGCAGGACGTGCGCGAGCAGCTAGCAAAAAGATAGCAGGAAGCCGTGCCCTTTATGCGGGCGTAGACCCGATTTCCACGCTGGACAGTGCCACCAAAGTCGCGCTGCTGGGCAAGGTTGAGCGCCTGGCCCGCGCCAAAGACCCGCGCGTGGCGCAGGTCATGGCCGGGTTGGCCAGTGAATACGATGTGGTGATGGTGGCGCGCGCCGATGGGACTCTGGCCGCCGATGTGCGCCCTTTGGTGCGCCTGTCGGTCACGGTCATTGCCGAACAAAAAGGCCGGCGCGAGGTGGGCTCGGCCGGCGGTGGCGGTCGCTTTGGCCTGGCCTACTTCGACGACGAGTGCATTGAAAAATACGTCAACGAGGCCGTTCATGCGGCGTTGACCAATCTGGAAGCGCGCCCCGCGCCTGCCGGCGAGATGACCGTGGTGTTGGGACCCGGCTGGCCCGGTATCTTGTTGCATGAAGCCATTGGCCACGGGTTGGAAGGCGATTTCAACCGCAAGGGCTCCAGCGCCTTCAGTGGCCGCGTGGGCCAGCGGGTGGCGGCCAAGGGTGTCACCGTGCTGGACGATGGCACCATCCAGGACCGCCGCGGTTCACTCAACGTGGACGACGAAGGCAACGCCAGCCAGCGCAATGTGCTGATTGAAGACGGTATTCTCAAGGG
>CAJASG010000770.1 GCA_903944555.1 uncultured beta proteobacterium | reverse complement strand
TGACGCTGACCGCCTACATGCTGTGCGGTGCGGTGGGCATGTTTGTGGGCGGCTTCATCGCAGTCCGGTCAGAAAATAGCGACCGGGTGGTGGCCCTTGCCATGGCCACCGGGGCTGTGCTTTTGGCCTTGTGCGGCACCGGCTTGCTGGGCGCAACGGGCACGATGGTGGTGCTGGCTGCAACCGGGTTCGCAGTGGGCATTGGTGGGCCATCGCGCGACATGATGATCAAGAAGGCCACGCCTAAGGGCGCGACGGGCCGGGTATATGGCCTGGTCTATTCGGGGCTGGACACTGGGTTCGCAATCTCGCCCATGGTGTTTGGCGTGTTCATGGACCGGGGCTGGTATGGCGCCACTTTGCTGGGCGCTGCCTTGGTGCTTTTGCTGAGTGTGGTGGCTGCATTGGGTGTGGGCCAGCGCACGCTTGCCAAGGCGTGATTGGTCAAAGGGTTGTGGATAGAACCCCCTGCTTGATCCTGGTCAAAAAAGCGCTTGTTCTCGGGGTGTACCCTTGGTACATTGGATTCAATTCAGATTCGGAGAAACAAGATGACAAACACTATGAACGCCAGCGCGTTGGACGATGATTCGTTTGAGGACGGCGACGAATCTGTGACCGAGGTGGAGATGGGGCAGGTCATGCTGCGCCCTGATGGCTACCACTGGCAGTCGCCCGATGGCATGCAGGAGTTTGGCCCGTTTGAGACGCTGGAGTTGGCCTTGGCCGATATGGAGGCTGTCGACGAGGAAACCTCGGAGCCCGGCGAAACGCTGCAGGAGGCGGAAAACGAAATCGGCATCGCCGACTGGATCGACCCCGACACGGGTGAACCGGCAGAAGGGCAATCCACACCACGCCTGCACGACGAGTGATGACACTGCCGGGGTATTCGGCAGTGCCTTGCAGTCAACTTAGTCCGGCAGGGCGATTTTGTTGTCGACGCTGAACTGGTAGTCTTTGAAAATGTGCTCGGCACTCAAAGTCTGGTAGCTGCCGTCGGCCAAGCGGCGGGTCGTGTCTTTCAGACGGTAGGTGTAGTGTCCGCAGGTCCAGCAATTGAAGTTGCGCATGTGGGTGCACAGGCAGGTCTTGTCCTTGACGGACAGGGTCTTGAGGTCTGGGTGCACCGCGACTTCGGCGTTGTAAGCGTTTATATAGGCGCAGCCGCCATTGCCATCCAGCAAATAGCCATAAGCTTCGCAGCCGGGGCGAATTCCAGAACCAATGGCCGGCGTGTTTTTGAGCATGCGCATTGGGTAGCCGGTTGGGGACTGGGTGTTGACCTCGATGTCGTCTTCGCTGGCTCGGAAATACTCTTGCTTGACCTTGTCTGGCAGGCCGCACTCGTTGGCCACTGTGAACCGCGTGGCGACCTGCACCGCAGCGGAACCCGTTTCCAGGAAGGAAACGGCGTCACTCCCGGTAAAAATTCCGCCAGCAGCCACCACGGGAATGTCCAGCTCTTCTGTTTTGATGTACTGAATGACCTCAGCCACGATGGTGGCCAGATCGTATTTGGCCCAGTCCATGCCAAAGCCCAGGTGTCCACCGGCCAGTGGGCCTTCCACGATCACGAAGTCAGGCTTGCGGTCTAGCCGCGCGTTCTTGCGCAGAAACAGTTGCAGCGCGCGTACC
>CAJASG010000769.1 GCA_903944555.1 uncultured beta proteobacterium | reverse complement strand
GACCATCTCTTCCACCGGATTCACATTCGATTGGGTTACGTAACCATCCGCATCCGATGACGGGTGGGAGGGGTTGTGCACTTTGCGCAATGGCTCCTGGCTTTCACGAATCGAACTTACCTTGACCCCAGACGAAGCGTCCGAACCCATGGGTACGGTTTCAAAAACCACTTGGCGCCCCTTGTAGCCTTGGCCATCGGGTCCGGCAACCGCGTCCGCATTTGCCAAGTTGCTGGCGACGACGTTCAGGCGTTGGGACTGCGAGCTGATCGCACTTCCCGAGACGCTGAAGATGGAAAACATGGACATGGCGTTATTCCTTTAGTTCAATCAGTGGGCTTACTGCCCCTGAATTGCGCTCAAGATTGTTTTGGAAGAGCCGTTAATGAACCGAAGGGTTGCTTCGTAGCGGACCGAGTTATCGACAAAATTGGCGCGTTCACGGTCCAAGTCGACGCTGTTGCCATCCATGGCTGGCTGGGTTTGTGTTGTGTAGTCGAGCTTGGGGCCCCCCAAGCTGCCGGTTGTGCTTTGAAGCGGTATGTGCCGAGCGTGCGTCATACCCTCCGAAGAGCCCCTCGCAGTGCTACTTTGTGTGAGCGGGAGTGTGTTGCCGCCCAAGGCCTCGCTCATGGCCTCTTTGAAGTTAATATCACGGCCCACGTAGCCGGGCGTATCCGCGTTGGCGATGTTGCTGGCAATGACCCGTTGCCGGTCAGCGCGCACGACCAAGGCTTTGGAATGAAAGTCCAGTGCGTTGGTCATATTGGCGAACATAGATTACCTTTGCTTCGGGTCATCAGCTGCAGGGCAGGGGCCATGCAATCCGACGTGAGGCAATTATGGGAAAACCTTTAATTTTTTAGCATTGGAATTGAGGGGTAATTGCCGGGCAAATGGCAGCGATGGCTGTGGGTGGTCTATCTATAGTTGCCAACACCAAGAGAGTTCCGTTGCGCAAGGCGTGTGACGGGACTTTTGCGCGAGGAGTTGCAATATGACCAATTTTTTCAATTTGTTTTCACAGGCATTCTGGCGTGCTGTTGCTGCCAGCGTTGGTGTGTGGCTTGTGTCGGGCGCCGTTTGGGCGCAAGTGCAGCCGAATGCGGACTTGCAGAGCATGGCGCAAAACTGGCTCGGCGATGCGGTCCTTGCTTCCCAGCCTGCGGGTGCCGTGGCGCTGCGCATGGAATGGAGTGTTGGCAGCCTTGATGGTCGGCTCAAGCTGGCGCCATGTGGAAACGTGGAGGCTTATCTCCCGGCGGGTTCGCGGCTGTGGGGTAAGACCCGGGTTGGCCTGCGCTGTATGGATGGCATGTCCCGTTGGAATGTATCCATGCCTGCGACCGTCAAGGCGTTTGGTCGTGCCTGGGTGGTCAAAGGCCAGTTGCCTGTGGGAGCCGTATTGACCGATGCAGACCTGCTGGAGAAGGATGTGGATTGGGCTGAAGAGGTGAGTCCCGTGGTGCAAGACCGTGCCGCGTGGCAAGGGCTGGTGGCAACGCGCTTACTGACTACGGGCCAAACTTTGCGCCAAGGCATGATCAAGCAAGCACAGGTATTCCAGGCGGGCGCACAAGTTCGCGTCGTTGCGCAAGGTGCCGGTTTTCAGGTTACAGGTGATGCACAGGCGCTCTCCGCTGGCGTGGTGGGACAACTCGCCAGAGTTAAAATGGAGAACGGCCGCATCGCCTCCGGGATGGTGCTGGATGTGCGTACAGTGAAAATTGATTTGTAAATTCAAGTTGCTGTGCAAAAAACCCTAAAGTCAGTCATGATCGGGCCGATAACATTCGTACGAGGCTACACGTACTGTAGTTTTGGAGAACGCAATGAAAATAGGTCAACCGTCAGAACTTCCCGCTTTAGTCACGCAGGCCAAGACGTCCGCTTCCCAAAAAGCGGAGTCGGGTCCGAGCGCGGCTACTTCGGCCAAAACCAGTGCAGCCCAAGGTCCCCAATCGGCTGGGGTCGCTGTCACGATGTCCACGCAAGCTCGCGCCTTGGAGAAATCCAGCCGAAACGAGGGTGCGGACGTCGATACCCAAAAAGTAGCTACCGTGCGCGCTGCGATTCAGGATGGGACCTATGTGGTCAATCCCGAAGCGATTGCGGACAAGCTGCTCTCCAACGCACAGGAAATGCTCAAGCGAACGACGAGTTGAGTCAGACCTGTGCACTCACCCAAGTGCAAAGGTTCTGAAATGTCATTTACTTCGCTGGAAAAGCAACTAGACCTCCTTGAGCAGCAGTTCAACGAGGTCTCTTCTGCGTTGATTGATGGGGATCCTGTTCTGGTCGAGTCAAGCAGCGCAGCACTGCAGCAGCTGGCGGTCGATTTTTTGCAGATTGCCGATGAGTTGGGCCGGGGCAGCTTGGCTCCTGCGCATTTGGCGTTGCGAGTCAAAACCTTGGCGGTTGGACTGCCTACTTTGCATGCAATTTTGTTACGTCGATCCTTCTACGTCGATCGGGCTCTCCAGTTGGTCGTACCGGCCACACAAGCACCCACCTATTCCGCCGCGAGCACCAATCCCTATGGCAATGGGGTGCGTCAGTCGGGTCAGTTCAAGGTGATGTCGGCCTGACAGGATGTCAGCCCGGTAGCCCGCAGGGGGCTAATGGGACCGCATCTTTGCCCGCAAACGGGCAATGGACTGGCTGTGAAGTTGGCAGATACGGGATTCAGTGACATCCAGCACCGCTGCAATTTCTTTGAGGTTCATGTCTTGTTCGTAGTACATGCTCATAATAAATTGCTCTCGCTCGGGTAATCCCTTGATTGCAATGACCAAAGCCTGACGTAGGCGATGGTCGCGCAACATGCTCAGTGGATCGGCCTCATTGTCGGCCACATGCCGGTCCAGGTAGGTGTCGTCATCTTCGCTGTGGCGGGACATGTCCTCCAAATACACCAACTGGGTTCCACGCACCTTGCCAAGCAAAGTTTGGTAGTCCGGCAGTGCCATTCCCATTTCAGCGGCAATTTCCGACTCCACCGGGCTGCGTCCCAAACGGTGCTCAAGACGGCGCATCGCCACTTCAATGTCTTTTTGGCTCTTGCGGGAGCCGCGGGACATCCAGTCGTTTTCACGCAATTCATCCAACATCGCACCACGGATGCGTTGGGTTGCAAATGTTTCGAACTGCACGCCTTGGGACGCTTCAAATCGGGTGAGGGCGTCGGACAGTCCGATGAGCCCGACTTGGATCAGATCGTCCACCTCGACGCTAGGTGGAAGTTTGGCCATCATGTGGTGTGCCAATCGACGCACCAGTGGCTGGTACTGCTTGATCAAAGCATTGCGGTCCAGTTGCCCTTTGGCGGTGTACATCAATGCGCCCTCGAAAAAATATCCATGGAGCGTTGTGGTGACGACATGGTTCCGAGCACGTCGGACTCCAGTGGGATGGCACTTTCAATCATCCGCAACGCCAGGTGTTGTATGCCAACGCACGGCCGGTCGTCTTCGGACGGGGCTGCAATATTCAGAGCGTTCACTTCGTAACCTAAAAAATTTCTTGCACAGTCGGTCAAGCTCGCCGCGACAGTGCGAGCTTTGGCTGGGAGTGCCGCATTGCGTTCATGAATCATATTCACGATGGTAGGCTCGAGTCTACCCTTTAACAACAAGAGCTTCAATGCTTGGTAACTGGTAAGCAACGACGTTTTGATGGGCGCTACCACGAGCAACGGTTTTAGACCACTGTCCGCCAGTAACGGCACCAGCCAATCTGCTTTGCCATACAGGATCAATGCGCCTTCGTGCTGGAACAGACGTCCCAGGTGTTGTAGGCTTTGTTCTTTTCGGTCGGGTATTGCTGCAAGGGTTTGTAGTCCCATTGCGGCTGGCATGACCGTCCACTCAGGGGCATTCAGATGTTCTGCACCCCGCCAATACGCATACTCCAGAAGCTGTTCCAAGCCTGGGTTGCTTTCCGACTCTCGGGTTGTGGCGTCCAAAACGGTGACTGCATAGCCAAAATCCACCAACGAAGAGCAAAGCCTCCAAAGCAAGGGTAACTCCGATTGTTCATCACCATGACTCACCATGGCCATCAGGCGGGGGCCTTGTGGGCCCGCGAGCTCAAGCAAGCCGGCTGCTTGGTTAGTGGGCCGTTCACGCATCCAGGCGCCCCTTGGTCATGGCAGATCCAGCAGGCTGGTTAAAGAAGAAGCCGAGATCACTGACCTTGGGGTCAAATGCCGAGTTACCACTGGTGCGCATGGAATCACGAACCAGTTTGGCTGCGTCCGCAGCTTCCCAATCCTCTGGTACCCGTTGCCCGGTGGTGACTCCGCGCAGCACCAGCTGGTGCCGAATGGCGGCGTCAATGGCGGGCCCGAGTTTTACTGCTTCGTCAATTTTTGAAAAAATGACCTGCTGGGCACTGGGCGATTTGAATGCGGAGACCACGTCGTCTAAGGTGTCGCCATGGCCGCTGGCATTGAGCACCAGGAGACGCTTCACATTGGGCAGATCCAGCAGTTCCATCATCTCGCGTTTGCGTGGATCTCGGGGTGCCAACCCCGTGGTGTCGATCAAAACCATTTTTTTGTTGGAAAGAAGCCCCAGCAGGTCTTGCAAAGCTGCCTTGTCGTGGGCAAGGTGTGCCACCACGCCCAGCATCTTTCCGTAGGCGCGCAGTTGCTCTTGTGCGCCTACGCGGTAAGTGTCCAGCGTGATCAATCCCACGCTACCTGCACCATGCGTGCGTGCACACAGGCCAGCCAGTTTGGCTGCGGTCGTGGTCTTGCCCACGCCGGTGGCCCCAATCAGAGCGAAAACGCCACCCTCTTCCTGCAAGGCGGGTCCATCGGAGTCGGTCCTTAAATTGCGCTCCAACACATCCATGACCCAACGCACGGACTGGGCTGCGTCCATTTCTGCGGGCATGCGCTCCAGAATGGTCCTGGACAAAGTAGGGGAGTAGCCAGCGCGAATGAGCTTGAGCATCAGGTTGGACTGAATGGGGTTTTGGCGCGCTTCACCTAGCCAGGTCAAAGTGTTGAAACGGTCCTCAATCAGGTCCTTCATGGCGTGCAATTCGTCCACGATACCCTGTTGGGTGTTGGTGCTGGGTGCCACTTGCGCCGGCGCTTTGCGTGCAGGTTTGTTGGACACAGGTGCAATGTCTGCAGGAATTCTTTGGGTGAGTGCCGCACGGGGGCGTTCTTGTGGCGCAGGACTTGGGGTTGGGGCCTCGGGTTGTTGCTGCGCTGATTCATGCCGTTTGCGCAACATGCGTTCACGCACGTAGTCCTGAAACGACAAGGTGCTCATGGACAGTTGAGTGGCGTCATCTTCCACCTTGCTGGCTACTTCCTGGTAGGTGGGAGGGGAGGCGGGGCGTGTGTTTTTGCTACCTTGGCCACTCGCTGCGCTTTGCCCGCGGTCCAGATCGGCCAGAGAGTCCTCGGCCGTGGCGACCACTTCCACGCCATTTTCGGTGGCGCGGTTGAACAAGATCAGAGTGCCATCGCCAAAAACCAGTCTCGCTTTGGCAAGTGCTTCGCGGGATGTGGGTGCGGTAAAGCGTTGGATGTTCATGATGATGCGCCTCTAAGAATCGGGCCGATACGGATCGTGTGGGTTTCGGGAATTTCGCTGTGGGACAGCACCTGCAGGCGGGGCGCGACACGCCGCACCAAGCGGGCAATGGCTCCGCGAATTTGATCGGGAACCAGCAAACAGGCAGGTACCCCGATCTCTTCTTGTTTCATGGCAGTCTCAGCCGCAGTGCGGGTCAGCATGTCGGCCACGCCAGGGTCCAGCGCAGGGCCGGATGCGTTGCCCAAGGCTTGGACCAGCAGACGCTCCAGGCTGGGGTCGATGGCGATGACATTGAGCTCGCGGGTGGGGCCGTAAATCTGTTGAACGATGGCGGGGGACAATGCGACCCGCACACGGCGCGCCAACTCCACGGGGTCGGTGGTCGCAGTGGCATGTTCTGCAATGGATTCAATGATGGTGCGGATGTCGCGGATGTGTACCGATTCGTCCAGCAACAGCTGCAGGACTTTCTGAAATACTGCGACAGAAACCATCTTGGGGACGACCTCTTCGATCAGTTTGGGGGCCAGTTTTGCGACGTGTTCCACGAGTTGTTGGGTCTCTGTGCGACTGAGTAGTTTGGATGCTTGAACCTGCATCAAGTGTGACAAATGGGTTGCCATCACAGTCTCTGAATCAACCACCGTAAACCCGGCCATTTGCGCCGCTTCCTTTTGCCGTTCGTCGATCCAGTGTGCGGGTAAACCAAAAGCGGGGTCGGTCGTGGCAGTGCCAATCAGCGGCGTGGTGATGCCGCCTGGATTGATGGCCAGAAACATTCCAGGGAAGGCTTCGCCCTCGCCGGCAATGACGCCACGCAAGGTAATGCGGTAACCGCTGGGTTTGAGCTCCAGGTTGTCGCGCACATGCACTGGCGGGGGCAAAAAGCCAACTTCCTGCGCAAACTTGCGACGCACACCCTTGATGCGGGTCAGCAAGTCCCCTTGACGTGTTTTGTCTACCAACGCAATCAGACGGTAGCCCAGTTCCAAGCCCAGTTGGTCTACCGGTTGGAGATCGTCCCAGGATGCCTCTCCATCGCTGGTCGGCGCAGGCGCCACCGTTTCGGGGTCCGCTGGCACGGGCTTGTGTGCCAAAGCCCATGCACCGTAGCCCAGCACGGCAGAGATGCCCAGGAACACCATATGCGGCATGTTGGGGATAACACCCAGAATAAACATGATGACGGCCGTGATGCCGAGCACGCGGGGCGAAACAAACATTTGCCCGATGATCTGTTTGCCAATGTCCTGGTCCTTACCAACCCGAGACACCACCATGGCGGCAGCCACGGAAATGAGCAAGCCCGGAATCTGCGCCACCAGAGCATCACCCACAGCCAGCAGAATGTAGGTGTTTGCCGCCTGTGAGGCTGTCAAGTCGTGCTGCAGTATTCCGATTGCAAAGCCGCCGAAAATATTGATTAGCAGAATCAAAATACCCGCGATCGCATCACCGCGGACAAATTTGGACGCACCGTCCATGGAGCCGAAGAACTCAGCCTCTTCGCCAACTTCGGCGCGGCGGCGTTTGGCTTCCTTTTCGTCAATCAGTCCTGCGTTCAGGTCTGCATCTACCGCCATTTGTTTGCCGGGCATGGCGTCCAGGGTAAACCGTGCGGATACCTCTGCAATGCGTTCCGAACCCTTGGTCACCACGACGAAGTTGATAACCACCAGAATGGCGAAAACAATCAAACCCACCGCAAAGTTGCCGCCAATCAAAAAGTGACCAAACGCCTCAATCACGCCGCCTGCGGCGCCAGGACCGGTGTGGCCTTCCAGCAATACCACCCGGGTGGACGCCACGTTGAGTGACAGACGCATCAAGGTTGTGAGCAGCAGCACCGAGGGAAACGCCGCAAAGTCCAGCGGGCGAATCATGTACGCAGCCACCATCATCACCATTAATGCAACAGCAATGTTGATGGTGAAGAACACATCCAGCAATATGGGTGGAAGTGGCAAGACCATCATGGCCAAAATCGCAACCACGAGCATGGGCGCAGAAGCCCCCTGGATCAAGTGCGAATTGCTACCGTACCATTGCTGAAAAGCTTTCAGTTGGGTGTTCATGCGGTGGCCGCCTTCATCGTTTTAGTCAACGGGTCCAACTCTGGGGGGACGAAGGGCTGTGGTACGTCGGTCGGCATGGGGCCTGTACCCCGCATTGCAGCGCGCAGCTTGTAAACGTAAGCCAGCACTTGCGCCACCGCGGTGTACAGAGCGGAAGGAATGTCCTGATTCAGCTCCGCGTTGGCATACAAGGCGCGCGCAAGCATGGGGGATTGCAGCACCGGAATGGCATGGTGCTTGGCGACATCCCGGATCTTCAGCGCAAGCAGGTCCGCACCTTTGGAAATAACCTGAGGGGCATGCATGGTCTTTTCGTCGTAGCGGATTGCAACGGCAAAGTGGGTTGGATTCATGACCACAAAGTCGGCTTTGGGTACCGAGTTCACACTGCTCTTTTGGGCCAGTTCGCGCTGACGTTGGCGGATTTTCCCCTTCATCTGGGGGTTGCCGTCGTTCTCTTTCCCCTCCTGCTTGACCTCTTGGTGCGACATTTTCATTTCGCCCTTGTGCAGAAACGCCTGCAAAGGCACATCCGCCATGGCTGCAATCAAAATCACCAAAAGCATCAGCCCCATGCCAGAGGTCAACCACTGCGTCAAATGGGCAATCGCGCTAGCCGAGGGTTGCAAGACCAGCGACGCCATGGTTTGCAGCCCATTGGTGAGAAAGCTGGTGGCGATTGCAAACAAGATGCTGGTGAGTACCAGCATTTTCAGCACGGAAACAAACTTCTTCTTTGTAAACAAATTGCCAAAACCCGACATTGGGTTGATGCGGCTGAAATCGGGCATGACAGGTTTCAAACTCGTGACCCATCCGCCGGCGGATACGTTGGCGGCTATCACGGCAGCCGACACAATGGCGGCAAAAACGGCGGCTCCCGCCAAACCAATGGTCGTTGCATCGCCCAAGCGGGACAGCATGCTGCCGGTTTGTCTAATCGTGGATAAGTCGAACGACAGCTGCTGACTCATGCTGAGCTTGAGCTGATCGAAAAGAATGGGGGCGAGTACCAGCAGGCTGATTGCGCCAAGCCCCAGCACCGCAAGGTGCTTAAGTTCCTCGGAGCGGGTTACCTGCCCATCGTCCCGCGCTTTCTTGAGCTTGCGCTCTGAGGCGGGTAGGTTGCGATCTTGACTGCCTGATTCCATGGTGGAGGGACTCTAAAGTTCCCACCATTGTCGCAACCGACTTCCAGAACTAAAGGCTGATAAGAGGGGTAATGCCCCTCTTGATTGGAAAGTCTTAAGTGCTCGAACTCACTTCAAACCATTCTTGGTCAGAATGTGATTGACCTTGTCCTCAAGTGTCGCCTTGGTGAAGGGTTTGACAATGTAGCCCGCTGCACCTTGCTGGGCTGCCAACACGATGTCTTCCTTGCGCGCTTCGGCGGTCACCATTAGCACTGGAAGATGTTTCAGTTTTTCGTCTTTTTTGATTTCTGCCAGCAACTGAAAGCCATTCATGTTGGGCATATTGATGTCGCTGACGACGAAATCAAAACTGCTGTTACGCAACTTTTGCAGGGCGACAACACCATCTTCGGCTTCGTCTCCTTCTGCATACCCGCTTTCTTTAAGCAGGTTGCGCACGATCCGCCGCATGGTGGAGAAGTCATCGACAACTAAAAAGCGCAGTTCTTTGGACATGGATAACTCTTTCGCAGGCGGTTTTCGTATTGATGTAAGTATGACCGAATTTCGGCGGATTTATGGGCGTGATTTTGCACCAATATCGGCTTGGGCTGGTTCCGTTTCAATCGCCAACTCGACCGGCACCCGGTTTCCACCCAGCAGGCGTTCTTCCGCCTCTTTGGTCATGACCAAAATACTAATACGGCGGTTACTGGGGCTCAAGGGGTCATTCGGGTCGAACAGCAGGCTGGACGCCATGCCGACCACACGCGCCAATTTGTCTTCCGCCATTCCGGAGGCTGCCAGTTCACGGCGCGTGGCATTGGCACGGTCGGCCGACAACTCCCAGTTGCTATAACCGCGTGCGGCATTGCTGTAGGAGGAGCGGTCTGTGTGACCGTCCAAACTGATTTTGTTGTCCACGTCCGCCAGCGCAAAACCAATTTCCCGCAAGATGTCCCGCATATAGGGCTTGACGCTGGCGCTACCACTGTCAAACATGGCGCGTTTTTGGTCATCAATGATCTGGATTTGCAGGCCGTCTGGCGTGATTTCCAGGCGGATTTGCGATGCAAATTCCGCCATTTTGGGATTGTTGGAGATGGCGCCTGCAATTTTGGCGCTGATGTCCGCCAGCGTTTGGGCATCGCGCTTTGCGCGTTCAACCTTTTTTTGATCGCCGGACATTTTTTTGGCTTTCTTTTCTTCTCCGTCCCCGCGCTTGGACTGCCCCGCAGACTGGGTTAAATCACTGCCACCCCCGGTGATCACGCTGTTACTAGCCCCCGCACCCGAGCCACCTTGCATTGCGACCTTGAGTGGCGATTGAAAGTAGTCGGAAATTCCTTTTTTGTCTCCCTCTGAGGTACTGCCCAGCAGCCACATCAAAAGAAAAAACGCCATCATGGCGGTCACGAAGTCGGCGTAAGCGATCTTCCAAGCACCCCCGTGCACCGCGTGGCCGCCTTTTTTGACCCGCTTGATGATGATGGGTTGGAGTTTTTTTGCGTCTCCTGCCATGCTTAGTG
>CAJASG010000768.1 GCA_903944555.1 uncultured beta proteobacterium | reverse complement strand
TGAGACAAAATCAATTCAGAGGAAAATTTTTCTGCCATCGCAACATCTGCGAAGTGACATTTGTGCCGCGTTTCCAACGCAACTCTTGCCACACGGCTTATGAATTCGTCCTCAGGTTCGATTTCATTCCAAAAATCTGCCATGCTTGCCGCTGCCATCGCCAAACGGCGTGATCGCCACGAAAAACCGCCATTTCCAACACGAAAGTACTCGTAAGCATTAGCGGGCCAAGGAGCCCCGATGTAGTCACAATTGAGGAAATCCTGGGAAAACGCCGCTCCATCAAGAATAAATCCATCGTATTGCACAACCAGAAAAAAATCTGTTTTGATGTATTTTGGAACATCCAAAAGCATCAGACGACTGTAATCTTTGCTGGATTTGATACGATCAATTCGATAAGTTTGGAAACTTAGCCACAGTTCAGGTCGATCAGTAAAAACCAATACCTCGTCAAACTCGAACTCTCGCAAGCACTGTTCTATTGCGTTGTTGGCGAGAATATAAGACTCTGTGTCTGCCAACACTAAACTAACTCCACTAGTCATGGTATCGTCTCCTTAAGGATGCTCTGAACAACCAACCACCAAATGAAGTAGTGGCTGGTTGAATTCCAAATGGTTGAATTTCACGGGCAATCTCCTGAAATCACGTCGTTTTCGACGCCCCAGTGGGCGGTTTTCTCGCTTTGTGGCACCTTCGCCCGGTTTGCAGGTGCACTCATCCCTGCGCCTCCATCAATTTGCCGCGCACCATCCACAAATTTGACAAGGCAAACAGCGTCACGCACTGCGCTGTGTTTTTCTTCAAGCCGCGATAGCGCACTTTCACAAATCCAAACTGGCGCTTGATCACCCGAAACGGATGTTCCACTTTGGCACGTATGCCTGCCTTGAGCTTTTCCGCTTTGTCGATCATGGCATCGGCTTCGTTGTCGTTGTTTAGCGCTTTTCGCTTGCCTAGACACATGGCAACATGCCACGTGACATCGGGCGTTGGGTCCGTACGATTTTCGATCCCCTGGTATCCCGCATCTCTAAAGGCAACCGTTTCATTTCCATGCAAGAGCGTGTTGCCCTCCGCAATGTCACTGACGCGCCCGGAGGTGCCACGCACGGTGTGCACCAAGCCAGACTCAGCATCCGCACCGATGTGTGCCTTCATGCCAAAGTACCACTGGTTGCCCCTCTTGCTGGAGTGCATTTCGGGGTCACGTGCGCGATCTTTGTTCTTGGTGGAGGTGGGCGCTGCAATCAGGGTGGCATCCACCACCGTGCCTGCCTTCAGGAACAACCCCTTTGCCGTCAATATGTCGTTGACGGTGATAAGTATTTGGTCGGCAAGTCTGTGCTCTTCCAGGCAGTGACGATACCGCAGGATGGTGGATTCGTCAGGCATCCGTGCAAACTCTTCAAGCTGGGCAAACTCGCGGTACAGCGGGGTGTCAAAGAAGGCCTCTTCCATGGCCGGGTCTGACAGGGCGAACCATTGCTGCATGAAGTGGGTGCGCAGCATGGTCATCAAGGGAAATGGTGGGCGACCGTTCTTGCCTTCGGGGTAGTACGGAGCAAGGAGGGCGATCAAGTCAGCCCAGGGAACCACTTGCTCCATCTGCTCAAGGAACACTTGCTTGCGGGTCTTCTTGAGCGTCAGATTGAGGGGCAAAGTGGCTTGCTTCATGCTATGTATTTTATAGCAACACTGTGGATTTTTACACCGCATTTCATAGGGAGGTTTGCAGACCTAGCGTGTTGGCTTGCTTCATTTCATTGATGACATCATGTAATTCAACTGGCAAACCCCGCACTACGGAGAGCATTTTCAGTTTGGTCCGGGTGGGCAACCCATCAAATGTGGTGAGATGTTCAATTCGATTAATCTCAAACCCAAAAAGTTTGAGCGCACGATTGAGTGCATCATAGTGCCAGTCTTTGGCATCTATTGACACACCATCCATATCAAAATAGTAGCTTTAATCATATTTACCGTATCGAATTTTTGAATCAGTTATTATCTAGGTCAGCGCTACTATCAGCTCTGAGGCGCGCTTCCAAGTAAACTGTTCTAACATACTCACCCTCCCAAATTTCATAGAGGCTGATGTGCACAAGGGAACGCGGGAAGCGCAATTCTTCATAATCTGCACCAACGCATCACGATCCGGATCCAAATAGGCGCCAATATAATGACCATATAGGGTCGTGTTACAGATTTTTGTACTAGGTATTTTTATGGATGTGTGGTCATCGCAAAAGTCATCGGTCGATCCACCATCAGTCACTATGACTTTGGTGCCGCATGCAATTGCCTCAATGACGGGTAAATTAAATCCCTCGCCGCGATAGGGGGAAACATAATAATCAGCAATACCATATAGTTGTCGGAGTTGCTCAATACTCAATGTTTTTGGAATAACTCTGATGGATGCGACATCATCGTTGTCCAGGGTGATTTTCCCATCAGCCACGAGCTTCTGAATCATGGTCACTGCCGATATTCCGTAGAGTGCCTGCTGGTCTTTGATTAATAGTCTTGCATTTTTGTGCTTTTGTCTCACCGCAAAAAATGCCTCAAGCACCAAGTCAAGCCCCTTGTTCCAGATGGGCCCCCCCACATTCAAGAAGACTACGTCGTCACTGCTGTATCCCAGTTCAGTCCGGGCCTTCAGCCTTTCCCAGGGCAAGAATGG
Source organism: uncultured beta proteobacterium (assembly GCA_903944555.1). Taxonomy (GTDB): domain Bacteria; phylum Pseudomonadota; class Gammaproteobacteria; order Burkholderiales; family Burkholderiaceae_C; genus Allorhodoferax. The sequence goes on along the minus strand of CAJASG010000768.1, from coordinate 190 downwards.
CTTGAATTTTTCACGGTCAACACCATGCGGCACTACAAACACCCTATCCGCATCAAAACCATAGTCCACGATTCTGTCGCGACTCCAATTGGAAGGAGTTGCAATTAGGTTGCCGTTGGCAACATAGGACTTGAAGTCAACATCCTTGACGAAACACTTCTCGTCCAAACCGAACTCTGTGACTAGAAAT
>CAJASG010000767.1 GCA_903944555.1 uncultured beta proteobacterium | reverse complement strand
GCTTTGAGGAACTTGCCCATGCGTGCCACAAATGCGGGGTCTTTCAGCTTGGCTTCCATCACATACAAGCCGTCTTCTAACGAAGCAACACCCTGGTCTTCATAGAAGAAGGTCACAAGGTCTTTCTCTTTCACGCCGGCATCCACCACTTGCCAGTATTCGTTGTAAATCATGGTGGAAATACAGGCGGCCTGGTTTTGCAACAGCGGGTCGACGTTGAAGCCTTGTTTGAGCACCTTGATGTCGGTGTCGGTTTTGTATCCCAGCTTGCTCATCCAGTTGAGGAAGGGGTATTCGTTGCCACCAAACCAGACGCCCAGGGTCTTGCCCTTGAGGTCTTTCGGGGTGGTCACGCCGCTGGCCTTTTTGCAGGTCAGCATGAGGCCGGAGCGGTTGTAGATTTGCGCAATGTTGACCAGTGGCACACCGGCTTCGCGGGCGGCCAGGGCGTCGGGCATCCAGTTCACCACCACGTCGGCCTGGTTACCGGCAATCACCTGCACGGGAGAGATATCGGGGCCACCGGGTTTGATGACCACATCCAGCCCCTCGGCTTTGTAATAGCCCTTGGCAGCGGCCATGTAGTAGCCCGCAAACTGGGCCTGGGGCACCCACTTGAGCTGCACCGTGACCTTGTCGGCTGCCATGGCACCCGTACCAGCGGCAACACCGCAGACGGCCATCACCGCAGCCAGCAGGCTCTTGGTGAACTTGGAAGAACGCATCATGAAAAACTCCTTCAGGGTTAATAAGACAACACTACTCAACACAATCCATCGACACCTACCGCGGAGCCCTCACCCTTCCCGTACGGAAGGGTGCCAAAACGCCGCGCGACGCTCCAACTGAACTAGCAAGGCATATGCCACCGAGCCCGTGACGGCGGCCACCACAATGGCGCCCCACACCAAAGGCATATTCATGCGGGATGATTCGGTGGAGATGCGAAATCCCAAGCCCTGGGTGGGCGAGCCAAAAAATTCGGCCACGATGGCGCCAATCAGGGCCAGCGTGGCATTGACCTTGAGCGCACCAAAAATGAACGGCAGTGCGGCTGGCAAACGCAGGGCCAGCAAGGTACGCGAGTAGCTGGCAGCATAGCTGTACATCAGCTCCCGCTCCAGCTTGCCCGCTGCCTTCAAGCCTGCCAGGGTGGACACCAGCATGGGGAAGAAGGTCATCAGCACCACCACTGCGGCTTTGGAGGGCCACTCGAACCCAAACCACATGACGGCAATCGGCGCCACACCGACCAGCGGAATGGCGCTGGTGAGCGAGGCCACCGGCAGCAGGCCGCGCTGCAAAAACGGCATGCGGTCTATCGCCACAGCCACGGCAAAACCCAGCCCGCAGCCCAGCGCCCAACCGATCAACACCGCCTTGCCCACGGTCTGCACAAAGTCGCCCCACAGCTTGGGGGCGTGGTCGGCCATGGAACTCACGATCAGCGAGGGCGCCGGCAGCAGGACACGGGGCACGTCCAGGGCGCGCACCAGCACCTCCCAAAAGAACACCACCCACAGGCCGAACAGGCCTGCCGTCAGCATGCCGGCCCAGCGGTTCTCCACCGCAGCAATGCGGACCACACTGAACACCGCCACCGCCAAGGCAACCGCCATGCCCAGCCAAAATAAGGTGCTGTTCATACACCACCCCTATGACGCAATACCAGGCGCTCGACCCCGGCCACGATGGCGGTCAGCGTCAAACCCAACAAAGCCGACATCACCAGGGCCGACCAGATCTGCACGGTTTGCCCGTAGTAGGAGCCGGTGAGCAATTTCGCGCCCAGCCCGGCTTGCGCGCCGGTGGGTAGCTCGGCCACCATGGCGCCCACCAGTCCGGCCGCCACCCCAACCCGCAAAGCAGGAAACAAAAAGGGCAGGGCCGCAGGCAAGCGCAACAGCCACAAGGCCTGCCAGCGGCTGGCAGCGTAGGTGTGCATCATTTCGGTTTCTATTTTTTGCGGCGAACGCAAGCCCTGCACCATGGCCACCGTGACCGGGAAGAAACACAGGTACATGGCAATCACCGCTTTGGGCGCCACGCCCTCAAAACCCAGGCTGCCCAGAATCACCAGCACGATGGGCGCAATGGCCAGCACCGGCACGGTTTGCGAGGCCACGATCCACGGCAAGAGCGCTCGGTCCAGCGTGCGGCTGTGCACGATCAGCACCGACAACACCAGCCCCAGCGCGGTGCCCATGACAAAGCCCAGCAGGGTCGATTCACCGGTCACGGCCACGTGGTAGAGCAAATTGCGCGGCGAGTCCACCGGCCAGTCGGTCAGGCTGGACCAGAAATCGAGCACCACCTGGTGCGGCGCCGGCATCAACGGGCGCTCCATCGACATGGTGGCGGCGAACAGTTCTTGCCAGGTATAGCCCGCGTCGGCGTCCAGCACCCGCTCGATAGCGCCCGGCGCGTTGAGCATCCAGGTCGCGCCGTACCAGAGCAGCAGCACCGCCAGCAACACCACGGTCACCGGCAAGCCCTGGTGCCACAGGCGCTGCAGCCGGGTGGGATGGAGCTTACTCATGGTGCCCGTCCGCCAGGGCCTCGCGCACTTCGTGGGCCAGTTCCATAAAAGCGGGCGTGTCACGCAGGCCCAGATGGCGCTCATCCGGCAGCGGGGAGCTGATGACCTTGACGATGCGCCCCGGGCGCGGCGACATGACCACGATCTTGGTGGACAGGTACACCGCCTCGGCGATGGAGTGGGTGACAAACACCACGGTACGGCGCTCGCGCTGCCAGAGCTGCTGCAGTTGTTCGTTGAGGCGGTCGCGGGTGATTTCGTCCAGCGCGCCAAAGGGCTCGTCCATCATCAGAATGCGCGGCTCAAAAGACAGGGCGCGGGCGATGGAGACGCGCTGCTGCATGCCGCCGGAGAGTTGCCAGGGGTACTTGCCTTCAAACCCTTTCAGGCCAACGCG
>CAJASG010000766.1 GCA_903944555.1 uncultured beta proteobacterium | reverse complement strand
GCCGAGGACAACGAGACCAACCGCGATGTGATGCAAGAGCAGCTGCGCTTGCTGGGCTACACCTGTGAAATGGCCGAGGACGGCCGCATTGCCCTGCAGATGTGGCAGGCCAACCCAGGCCGTTACGCCCTGCTGCTGAGCGACTGCCACATGCCCAATATGGATGGCTTTGGCCTGACCGAAGCAATTCGCACCACCGAGGCCGCAGGCACACGCCTGCCCATCGTTGCCGTGACCGCCAACGCTATGCAAGGCGAAGCCCAGCGCTGCCGCGAGCGAGGCATGGACGACTATTTGTGCAAGCCGCTGCGCATGCACGAGCTGCGCGACAAGCTGGAGAAGTGGCTACCGAAGTCCCCCCGGTCAATGGCTGGGGCGGAGCCCGCGCATGCTGAGCTGGTCGCAGGGGCCGTGGACGAGCACGCGCTTGCGGTCTGGAACCCCGACACGCTGACCGACCTAGTGGGGGACAACCCGGCCATGCACCGGCGCTTGCTGGGGCGCTTCCTGGCCAATGCTGAAAGGCAGGTAGCAGAAATCACCACCGGCGCAGCCGCCAAGGACACAGCCAACTTGGCCGGTGTGGCCCATACGCTTAAGTCGGCAGCCCGCAGCGTGGGGGCCTTGCGGCTGGGCGAGCGGTGCCAAAGCCTGGAGACCGCCGGGCGCGCCGGGGACGCACAGGCGTGCAGCGCACTGGCGGCGGGCTTGGCGGCTGAGTTCGCCACCACTGCGTCCGAAATTAATAGCCATTTTAGGCCTCTAGCCCCCGAGGGTATTGCGCAAGCAGCTACTATAAAAATAGCAAAAATCAGTGCCAAATGTCGTCAGGATTTCTCATGAAGCTCCGCTTTTTCAACCTGCAGTCGCTCAAAGCCCGCGTCACCCTGGCCACGCTGGGTGTCTTTGTTTTAAGCATGGTGCTACTGGGCAGCTATGCCAGCCACATGCTTCGCGAAGATTTGGAGCCGGAGCTGGGCGCGCAGCAGTTTGCCACGGTGTCGCTGCTGGCAGCGCAGGTGGATGATGCGCTGAAGAGCCAAATCGCGATGCTGGAAATCACTGCTGCAAAAATTGATTCCCGCATGTTGGGTAACCAGCCTGCTTTGCAAAGTTACCTGGAACAACGCCAGCATCTTGCTGCCCTGTTTAACGGCGGTGTCTTCGTCACCGCCACCGATGGCGCGGTGGTTGCCGATTTGCCGCGCTCCTCCAACCGCATCGGGTTCAACGTCAGTGACCGGGACTACATAGCCCACGCACTGGAAGGCAAATCCTCCGTCGGGAAGGCCGTTATTGGCAAGGGCCTGAAAATCCCAGTGATTCCCGTTGCAGCCCCCATTCGCGGCGCGCAGGGCCAGGTCATTGGCGTGCTGGTGGGCATTGTCAACCTGGCAAAACCCAACTTTTTAGACAAAGTCACCAACAGCCCCTACGGCAAAACCGGGGGCTACGTGATTGCTGATCGGGTGCACCGCCTCATCATTGCCTCCACCGACAAAAGCAGCGCAATGACCGTACTGGCAGCCGCAGGCGTGGCCCCGGCGGTGGACCGCTTTGTGGCGGGATTTGAAGGAACGCAGGTTTTCGTCACCCAGCAGGGCGTGGAGATGATGGCGTCGGCCAAGGCCATTCCCGCAGCCGGTTGGGTGTTGGCATCCTACTTGCCCACGGCCGAGGCCTTTGCCCCGATTGAGCGCCAGCAGCAACGCATGCTATTGGCGGCACTGGTGATGGCGCTGCTGTCGTGTGGCCTGATCTGGTGGCTGAGCTCGCGCCTCGTCAAACGCCAACTCGCCCCCATGCTGGCGGCCACCCACTCGCTGGACGCGTTGGCGCGCTCGGGTCAGATCCCGCAAGCCCTTCCCATAAGCAACCAAGACGAAGTGGGGGAGCTGATTGCAGGGTTTAACCGACTGCTGAGCGTCATCCAGCACGATGCAGATCGCTGGCATTTCGCCATTGAGGGTGCCGGTGCCGGGGTGTGGGACTGGAATATTCAAACCGGCGAAGCAACGCTTTCCAAGCGCTGGAAAGAAATGCTGGGCTACACCGAGAGTGAGATTGGCAACCACGCAGAAGAATGGTCCGGCCGGGTGCACCCGGACGACTTGGCAGGGACGATGCACTGCATTCAAGAGCACATGGAGGGCAAGACGGCCACGGCCGTGACCGAATTCCGCATGCGCGCCAAAGACGGCCGCTACATCTGGATGCTGGGCCGTGGTTTGGTAGTAAGCCACAGTGCCGACGGCAAACCGCTGCGCTTGGTCGGCACGCAAGAAGACATTACTGATCGCAAACAGCTGGAACTCGACCAAGTGGCACAGGCCGCGCGCCAGGCGCACAACGACCTGAAAGAAGAACACGAACAGATCTTGAAAGAAAACCTTTGGGCCCTGACCGAGGCCCAACGCATCGGCCATGTCGGCACCTATGTCACCGACATCAAAACCGGACAATGGACCGGCACGGCGGTGTTGGATGAGATTTTCGGCATTGATGCGTCTTTTGAGAAAAACATTCCCAACTGGAACGCCATGATTGCCCCCGAATATCAGCAAGCGCTGCTGGACCATTACTACAAAGTCATTGGGGGCAATGGCAAGTTCAATATGGAGTATCAAGTCATCCGGCCGGTGGATGGTGAGAAGCGATGGGTGGAGGCGCTGGGTGAGTTCTCATTTGATGGTCAGGGTGCACCTGAATTTTTGCGCGGCACGATTCGCGACATCACCGAGCAAAAACACGCGCGGCTTGCACTGCAGCAGTACCGCGACCACCTGGAAACACTGGTCGAGGAAAAGACCGCAGAACTGAAACACGCCATTGCCATCGCCTCAGCCGCCAACCGCGCCAAGAGCGAGTTTCTGGCCAACATGAGCCACGAAATTCG
>CAJASG010000765.1 GCA_903944555.1 uncultured beta proteobacterium | reverse complement strand
CCGATCCTGCCACGAAGCGCAGCACAGGGGCGAACTAAAGCTGATCGCTTCAGGGCTGCTTACGACAGAGGAGCAAGCGGCGGCGGTTCTGAGCGCCGGGTCGATTCACCAGGCGGTTGAGCTTATAGATGGCAGAGGTTCAAGCAATCAACTAGACGGGAACGGTCGATGAGGCGCGGCTTCAACGGACGCGAGCGAATCGCGCTCTACCTCGTAGCCGATGGCAAGTGCCAGAAATGCCAAGAAGAACTAGGGCAGGTCTGGCACGCGGATCACATCGTGCCATTTAGCAAGGGCGGGGAAACGCACGTAAGTAACGGTCAGGCGCTTTGTGCCGGCTGCAATCTAACGAAGGGATGCAAAGTCAATGTTTAGAGAACCGAGGCCCTGGCAAGCCGAAATGCTTACCGACTACAAAGCCGACAACGAGAAGTCGGTCTACACGCTCGCGGCCTGTCCAGCGGCAGGAAAGACCTTCGTGATGATCGAGTGCGCGAAATATCACTTGGCTAACGACAGCAAAGTCAAGCGAGTAATCGTCGTAGTGCCGACGACACATCTCAAGCGTCAGTTTGTAGGCGCCGCACGCGGGAGCGGCTTGAGGCTAATGGAGCTAGATAATGGGCGGCATATCGGGAAGCTTCCGCTTGACGAGTTTGGGGGGGTAGTGACGTATCAGCAGGTCGCCGCAAACCCTTTGATCTACGCCACTTACGCGCGCGAAACCTTCGTGATCTTTGATGAAGCGCACCATATGGCCGATGAGCAAAGCTGGGGCGAGAGGATGAACGAGGCCTTTGGACGCTGCCCGCGTAAGTTTCTTACAACGGGTACTCCGTTTAGGCACGACAACAACGCGATCCCCTTTGTGACCTACGACGAGGCCGATGAGCTGGTTGTTGACTACTCCTATTCACTTGGCGACGCTTGGCGGGATTCACCTAAGAGCGGCGTCAGGCCCATTAGCTTCCACTCGGTTGACGCAACGGCAGAGTGGACAACGAGCGACGGCGTAGAGATGAAGGTCAAGGCGTCGGAAGTGGAACGCGACTTTACTGGCGCAGCGCTTGAGTGCCTTCACGGGGTGCGCGGCGAATGGTGGCCGAAGACGTTCGGAATGGCCGACAGCAAACTTGACTCTTTGCGGCTATCGGTGCCGAACGCCGCTGGCCTAATAATCTGCCGCGATATCCGGCACGCAACCGAATACGAACAGTGGATCAAAGAGAACACCGGTCAGAATCCGGTTGTTGTTCACAGTGAGTTAAAAGACCCGAACGCAGTCATAGCCGAGTTCCGCAAGGGGAACGGAAAGTGGCTGATAGCGGTCGATATGGTCAGCGAGGGAGTTGACATCCCTCGCCTTCGTGGACTGATTCACGCTCACAGCTCTAGGACTGCGACGCACTTTCAGCAGTCGACGGGCCGCGTGCTACGAATGGACGGGGCCGATGATACGACATGGGGCTTCCTCTATTACCCGCCTATTGCAGCGTTTAAGATGCACGTTGAACAGATGCAGGAGATGCAAGCGCACGCCCTCAAGAATCGACCCGAACGCGAAGAAATGGGGGACGGCGAGGCCTTTACCGAGGGCGGCATCGTGATTGGGTTGAGCACCGACGCCGTTCCCTACGAGAT
>CAJASG010000764.1 GCA_903944555.1 uncultured beta proteobacterium | reverse complement strand
TCCGGGTGCCGAAACTGGATCTGGGACACATTGACCGACATCCGTAAATCGGGCAACCCCAGCGCTTGAAAGCGCACCAGTTCGTGGCAGGAAGTGCGCAACACCCAATCACCAATGGCCACAATCATGCCCGAGGCTTCGGCCAGCGGAATAAAGCGATCTGGCGGCACGAAGGAGCCGTCTTCATTGCGCCAGCGTATCAGAGCCTCCACGCCCACCACTGCGCCAGTAATCAGGTTTACCTGCGGCTGGTACACCACAAACAAGCGTTCGCTCTCCACCGCGCTGCGCAGGCTCTGCAACAAACGCACCCGCTCGCGAATATCGGAGCCCATGACGGTGGAATACATCACAAAACTTCCACGGCGACTTTTTTTCGCCCGCTTCAGCGCGATATTTGCGTCCTTCAACGCATCCCGCCCCGTCACCCCATTACCCAGGGATTGCGTAAGTCCCATGGTCGCCGTCACCACCATCGTGTCATCCTGGACTTGGAAAGGCTGCCGGAAAAGCGATAGAACCCGCTTTGGGTCCATGTCTGCGGCTGATCCCATGAGTCCGAAAGTATCGCCGCCAATGCGCGCCAAAATAACGTTTGCGCCCAACTCCATCTTCAGTCTGTCTGCAACGGACTGTAGCAAACGGTCCCCTTGTTGATGACCCAAGGCGTCGTTGATTTCTGAAAAATCATCAATGTCCAGTATGGCGATGACGTCGTCCGAATAGCGCCCGCTCGCTAAACGCTCATCACTCAAGTCAATGAACTTGTTCCGGTTGGGCAAGCGCGACAAGCGGTCGTAAAAAGCCAACTCATCCAATTTTCGGATTTGTTCGTAGGCGCGCAGCGCAGCCGTCACGGTGGCGTACAGCTTGGTACGGGTTAACTCCGATTTGGTTTTGTAATCATTGATATCGAAGTCATGGATGGTTTCGATCTCGGGCGCATAGCCGGGCTGCCCGGTTCGCAAGATAATCCGCAATTCCGTCAGCTTGAAATCCTGGCGGATCGTCTTCACCAACGCCAATCCAGCGTCCTCGCGCTCCATCACGACATCCAGCAGCACCACCGCGATATCCTGCTCGGCACGAAGCATTTGGGTCGCCTCTGACGCGGAGTAAGCGTGTAAAAACTGCAGTGAGCGTCCCAAAATTTTGACGCCTGCCAATGCGAACGTGGTCGCACGGTGAACATCCGGCTCATCGTCAATAACCATCAGCCGCCAAACCAATTCCTTGGTTGTCTCACCTTCGCCTTGATCATCAAGAAAGTAAAGCGTATCTGAGTCAGTAGGCATGCCCAACACCATTTCCTTATTCGTTAAATCATTGTGCACCAACACAGATGAAATATGCCCAAAGCGGTACCCCCAAGGTGAAAAAACCAAGCACAAAGCGGTCAAATAACAGGCTTTTCAGGGAATACCCTGACGCTTTAAAGCGCTCTGCCAAGGTTGGTGCGATGCCAAGGCATCTTGATGTACATCAAATGCAACTTTGCCCCGCGGCGGAAAATATTGCCATCGATTAAAGGAATTCAACATGACAGAAAAGACCCCATCACCGAGTTTCAGCCCAAATCAACCCGTCGGCAAGGCTGCAGTAAAAAGCGCAGCAAAACCCGCCACGGAAAAACGCCGCAGCACCGCGCGTGGCGACGTCAGCGGGGCCAGAACTGCGGCGGGAGTTGCGAAACGTGTCGCGCAAACCCAGCTCAGTGCGGCCCAAGGTGCGCAGCAAAGTGCGCTGAAAGACATCTTGACCCACACCAACGACAAAGCCTCTGCACTCAAAGCGCTGCTGGCAGGTAGCTCACCGGATGATGTGGCTGCGATTCGGAAGATGCTGCTCGATGGGCAAATAATCACAGACGACAAATCGACTCGACCCGACGAGGAACTCGCCCCCGGCTGGCGCACCGGCGCGTATCCCTACAAAAACCTGCTCTCTCGCAAGCAATACGAAACAAAGAAGTACCAACTGCAAGTTGAATTGCTCAAGCTGCAAATGTGGGCCAAGGAGACTGGTCAACGCGTGGTCATTTTGTTTGAGGGGCGTGACGCTGCTGGCAAGGGTGGGACCATTAAGCGACTGATGGAGCATCTGAATCCGCGTGGAGCCAGAGTGGTTGCGCTGGAAAAGCCCACCGACACGGAGCGCGGCCAGTGGTATTTCCAGCGTTACGTACAGCACCTTCCTACATCAGGTGAGATCGTCATGTTTGATCGCTCCTGGTACAACCGCGCCGGCGTCGAGCGCGTCATGGGCTTTTGCACTGAGGCGGAGTACCTCGAGTTCATCCGGCAAGTTCCCTTGTTTGAGCGGCAACTGGTCAACAGCGGCGTCCACCTGATCAAATTCTGGTTCTCGGTAAGCC
>CAJASG010000763.1 GCA_903944555.1 uncultured beta proteobacterium | reverse complement strand
TCGATCAGTGCAATGGTGTTTTTGCAATTGGCACATCCGGTGCCCAAAACTTTGATGTCCATGAGGATTCCTTATAAAACAGCGTTAAAAACATAGCCCACCAGCAAGATGCCTGCCGCCACCACACCCGTGAATGTTGCTATCAGCCGCAGCTTGAGTACTTTGCGCAGAATGATCATTTCTGGCAGCGACAGGGCAATCACACTCATCATGAAAGCCAGCACGGTGCCAAGCGCCGCCCCCTTGGCCAGCAGGGCCTGCACGATGGGGATGACGCCTGCTGCATTGGTGTACATCGGTACCCCAATAAGTACGGCCAAGGGCACCGACCACCAAGCGTCCTTGCCCATGAAGCTGGCCATAAAGTCTTCCGGCACATAGCCGTGAATGCCTGCACCAATGGCAATGCCGGCCAGGATGTAGGGCCAAACCTTGCCCACAATCTCACGCACCGCGCTAAAGCCGCCTTGTATCCGGTCGGCCAGGGTCAGTCCGGTATCGTCAAACTGCGCAGACATCTTGGGCATGTCGCGAACCCAGTCTTCCAGATAGGACTCCATCCTCAGGCGCCCAATAATCCAGCCCGCCACGATCGCCACCGACAGCCCCATGCCCAGGTACAAGAGCGCGACCTTCCAGCCAAACATGCCAAATAGCAGCGTCAGTGCCACTTCATTCACCATGGGCGCCGAGATCAGGAAAGAAAAAGTCACTCCCAGTGGCACCCCCGCCTGTACAAAGCCGATGAAAAGTGGCACTGCCGAGCAAGAGCAAAACGGGGTGACGATGCCCAAGCTGGCTGCCATCACGTTGGCAACCCCTTCGGTGCGGCCCGCCAGCAGGGCACGGGTGCGTTCGGGGGTGAAGTAGCTGTTGACCATGCCCATCACAAACACCACCCCGGTCAGCAGCAACAGCACTTTGGGTGTGTCATACAAAAAAAACTGCAATGCGCCGCCCAAGTGGCTAGCGTGGTCCACGGGGAAGGCCGCGACCAAAGCCTCAGAGGCTGGACTCAGTGCCTGGTACAGCATCAGCCAAACGGTGGCGGCCACCACGAGGAACAGGATTGGTTGCCGGGCTGGCAGTGCTTTCAGTGGTGCGGTGATGGAGGTCATACCCAAGTAGACGAAGCAAGTCTTCAAAAGACGCAAAAATATCAGCTGCGGGGTACGAAGTCTGTGACATTTCCCACGTCATTGAACTGCATTTGGCAGGCGATGGTCATGTGCTGCTTCATGCGCTGGCGTGCCCGTTGCAAGCGCGATTTGGCCGCGCTCAGGCTCAATCCCCGGGCTTGGGCGTAGTCTGCTTGCGCCATGCCCTGCAAGTCACATTGGGTGATGGCATCACGGTCGTCACTATCGAGTTCCGACAGCACACGGGAGAGGCAGGTCGTCAGCGTGTCGACGGTTTCGACTTCTTCTGCGGGGCTGACCAAGTCCTCGGGCAGCTCCACGGTTTCACGGGCCACGCGCAGGCGGTCGGCCAAGGTGTTGCGTGCCACCTCAAACAGCCAGGCGCGGGCGTTTTGTACCGCGCAGAACCGCTCTCCCTGGCGCAGGGCTTTGAGGAAAATGTCTTGCAGCAAGTCTTCGGCATCAGTGGTATTGCCCAAGCGGTGCCGCGCCCAGCCACGCAACTGCGGTGCGTGTTGGGTCCAGGCTTGGGTCAGGCAGTTCATTGGTCAGATACTTTTCTGATTTACCCGTTTGGAAAGCGCTTCGGCGCTTTCTTTGCGCTCGCTGTAGCGATCCACCAAATACGGCGCCACATCCCGCGTCAAAAGCGTGAATTTCACCAGTTCCTCCATGACATCGACCACGCGGTCGTAGTAGGCCGACGGCTTCATGCGTCCGGCCTCATCAAATTCCAGGAAGGCCTTGGCAACCGAGCTTTGGTTGGGGATGGTCATCATGCGCATCCAGCGCCCCAGAATCCGCATCTGATTGACCGCGTTGAAAGACTGAGAGCCACCACTCACTTCCATAACCGCTAACGTCTTCCCCTGCGTGGGGCGGACCGCGCCAACGGACAGCGGAATCCAGTCGATCTGGCTTTTCATGATGCCGGTCATCGCGCCATGGCGCTCGGGTGAGCACCAGACCATGCCTTCCGACCAGGCCGCCAGCTCCCTGAGTTCTTGCACTTTGGGGTGGGTATCGGGGGCACTATCGGGTTGCGGCAAACCCAGCGGGTCGTAAATGGCAACCTCTGCGCCCATGGCTTCGAGCAGCCTAGCCGCCTCCAGCGTCAGCAACTTGCTGTAGGAGCGCTCCCGCAGCGACCCGTACAGCAGCAAAATTTTGGGAGGGTGGGTGGACGGTGCGGTGGTGCTCAGTTTGCCGTGCTTGGGCACCTGAAAACACAGCGTATCCAAGTTGGGGGACGGTAGTGTGAGATCAGACACGCTGCCCCTTTGCATCGACCACCACTTCGCCATCTTCCTTGGCAAAGGCACCGCGCTGGGGCGCGGGCAAGATGTCCAGAACCGCCTCGCTGGGGCGGCACAGCCGGGCCCCGAGTGGGGTCAGCACAATGGGCCGGTTCATCAAAATGGGGTGCTCGGCCATGAAGTCCAGCAACGC
>CAJASG010000762.1 GCA_903944555.1 uncultured beta proteobacterium | reverse complement strand
GTCGATTGGGTTTTTGGTAGCGCAGGACGAGGCCATGATCTGGCGCGGTCCCATGGCCACCCAGGCGCTGGACCAGCTGCTGCGCCAGACCAATTGGAAGGATCTGGACTATTTGATCGTTGATATGCCCCCCGGCACCGGCGACATCCAGCTCACCCTGAGTCAGCGCGTGCCCATGACGGGAGCAGTCATCGTCACCACACCCCAAGACATCGCGCTATTGGACGCCCGCAAAGGCATCAAGATGTTCGAAAAGGTGGGTGTGCCGATTCTGGGGATTGTGGAAAACATGGCGGTGCATGTGTGCAGCAACTGCGGGCACGTTGAGCACATTTTTGGCGCGGATGGAGGTAAAAAAATGGCGACCGACTACGGAATGGACTATCTGGGTGCCTTGCCACTGGCCATGCAGATTCGCGTGCAAGCCGATAGCGGGCGCCCCACGGTGGTGGCAGACCCGGACGGTGAAGTGGCTGGCCTCTACAAGGCGGTCGCCCGCCGTGTGGCCTTGGCGATTGCGGCCAAGAACAAGGACTTTTCTTCCAAGTTCCCGACCATCAGCATCAGCAAAAACACCTGATGGAAGCGGGGCTGTCTGCCCTGGGTGGCCTTGCGTTTATTGGATCAAATCGCGGTGCGTACGCACCGCGGTGCGCACAATTTCGCTGACTGCCTGGTCAGATTTTTCATCCATCAGCGCCAGAAAGGCATGGCGCATCCGCGGGTCCCAGAACTTTTTCAGGTGGCTGGCAATCCCCTCCAGGGCCTCTTGGCGATCGGGCATGCTTTCGAAAAAAGTGCCGATCTGGTTGGCCATTCGGATCAGGTTGTCGTCGTAGGTCATGGCGCATCCAGTTGGAATCGTTCAGGGTGGCTGTAAATGGAAATGTCGTCGCCACGGGCAAAACCCAGCAGGGTCAGGCCCGCGCTTTGGGCCACGTCAACCGCCAAGCCGGTGACTCCGGACACGGCTGCCAGCAAGGTGACCCCCACCGCGGCTGTTTTTTGCACCATCTCGTAACTCGCGCGGCTGGTGATGGCGATGAATCCCGTGCTGGCTGGCCGACCCGAGCGCACAAGTGCCCCAATCAGCTTGTCGAGCGCGTTGTGTCGCCCTACGTCCTCGCGGATCAGTTCAATGTGGCCGTCTGCAGTGCACCAGGCGGCGGCGTGCGTGGCGCCGGTCAGTGCCAAGAGCATCTGGCGCTCCTTCAGGTTCCCCATTGATTTTGCGACGGCCTTGGCATCAAATGACCGAGGGCCTCGCAGAGGTTCCGGATGCCGCACGGCCTGCAGAAGGCTTTCGGTGCCGCACAGGCCGCAGCCGGTGCGGCCCGTCAGATTGCGGCGCTTTTCCCGCAGGCGGGAAAAGCAGACGGCCGCAATCGAGAGTTGCACGGTGTAGCCCTGGGCTGAGGACGACCATTCGCAGTCATGAATTTGAGACGCGGTGTCCACGATGCCTTCGGTGATGGCAAAGCCATATGCGAAGTCTTCCAGGTCCGCTGGCGTTGCCATCATGACGGCATGCGAAACGCCATTGAACTCCAATGCGACGGGAACCTCCTCGGCGACACAATCCGGCCCGTCACGTCGTATGCCGTTGCGAGTCCCGCTGACTTCAATGACACGGTAGCCCTGTGCGGCGGGATAGGGGAGATCGGTAGACATGTCCATAGTGTGCCGTCACAGAGCTGCAGCAGTGGCTGCGTCGGTAGGCGGGTGCGCCGCCTGTGCCAGTGCCAACTGCTCGGAGTTGAATCGGGAGTAGGACTGTTGCCATTCCGAGGGCTGAGCCACCGGCTTCACCTGCACCGCAGTTACCTTGTATTCGGGGCAGTTGGTTGCCCAGTCGGAGTTGTCGGTGGTGATCACGTTGGCGCCCGATTCCGGGAAGTGGAAGGTGGTGTACACCACCCCTGGCTGGACGCGTTCGGTGACTTCGACACGCAGCGCGGTTTGCCCGGCCCGGCTCTCAATGCCGACCCAGCCTCCGTGTTGGATACCGCGTTCTTCCGCATCATGCGGGTGAATTTCCAGCCGGTCTTCGCTGTGCCACTGGCTGTTCTCGGTGCGGCGGGTTTGTGCGCCCACGTTGTACTGCGACAGAATGCGCCCGGTGGTCAGGATCAAGGGGAACTTGCGCGTCACTTTTTCATCGGTGGCAACGTACTGGGTGATGATGAAGCGGCCCTTGCCGCGCACAAAGTGGTCCATGTGCATGATCTCGGTGCCCAGCTCTGCGGTGTCTTCATTGCAGGGCCATTGCACGCTGCCGTGCTTCTCAATTTTGGCGTAGCTGACGCCCTGAAAGCTTGGGGTGAGCGACGCAATCTCCGCCATGATGTCACGCGGGTGGGCGTAGTGCATGGGGTAACCCAGGGCATTGGACAGCATGGCCGTTACTTCCCAGTCGGAATAGCCCGCCTTGGGCGGCATGACTTTGCGCACGCGGGAGATGCGGCGCTCGGCGTTGGTGAAGGTGCCGTCTTTTTCCAGGAAGGAGGAGCCCGGCAAAAACACATGCGCGTACTTGGCGGTTTCGTTCAAGAACAAATCCTGCACCACGATGCATTCCATCGCCAGCAGGGCCGAGGTGACGTGCTGGGTGTTGGGGTCGGACTGGACGATGTCCTCGCCCTCACAGTACAGGCCCATGAAGGTACCGGCGTGGGCGGCGTCCAGCATATTGGGAATGCGCAGGCCGGGTTCCGGGTTCAGCGTCACGCCCCAGGCGGCATCGAATTGGGCGCGCACAGTGGTGTCGGAAATATGACGGTAGCCCGGCAACTCATGTGGGAACGAGCCCATGTCGCACGCGCCCTGCACGTTGTTCTGGCCGCGCAGCGGGTTCACCCCCACGCCTTCCCGCCCCACATTGCCAGTGGCCATGGCCAGGTTGGCAATGCCCATGACCATGGTGGAACCCTGCGCATGCTCCGTCACCCCCAGTCCGTAATAAATTGCGGCATTGCCACCGGTGGCGTACAGGCGCGCGGCGGCGCGCACCGTGTCGGCGGGCACGCCCGTCACCGCGGCCATGGCTTCCGGTGAGTTGTCCGGCCGCGCCACGAAGTCGCGCCATTGTTGAAACGACTTGTCATCACAGCGCTCAGCAATGTAGGCCTGCGCCAGCAGGCCTTCGGTGACCACCACATGGGCCAACGAGGTGATCACGGCGACGTTCGTACCGGGTTTGAGTTGCAGGTGGTAGTCGGCCTTGATGTGCGGCGCGTCGACCAGATCAATCTGGCGCGGGTCGATCACGATCAGGCGTGCACCCTCGCGCAGACGCTTTTTCATGCGCGAGGCAAACACCGGGTGTGCGGCCGACGGGTTGGCGCCAATCACCAAAATCACGTCGGATTTTTCAACGGACTTGAAGGTCTGGGTGCCTGCGGAGGTGCCAAAGGTCTGGCCCAGGCCGTAGCCGGTGGGTGAGTGGCAGACGCGGGCGCAGGTGTCCACATTGTTGTTGCCAAAGGCAGCGCGCACCAGCTTTTGCACCAGGTAAGTTTCTTCGTTGGTGCAGCGCGACGAGGTAATGCCGCCAATCGAGTCCTTACCGTGTTTGGCCTGGATGCGGCGGAATTCGCTGGCGGCGTAATTGATCGCCTCGTCCCAACTGACCTCCTGCCACGGGTCGCTGATGTGTTTGCGGATCATTGGCTGGGTCATGCGGTCTTTGTGGGTTGCGTATCCCCAGGCAAAGCGGCCTTTGATGCAGGCGTGGCCTTCGTTGGCCTTGCCGTCTTTCCACGGCACCATGCGCACCACTTCGTTGCCTTTCATTTCGGCTTTGAAGGCGCACCCCACACCGCAGTAGGCGCAGGTTGTGATCTTGCTGTGCTCGGGCTGGCCCAGCATGATGACAGTTTTTTCCTGCAAGGTGGCGGTGGGGCAGGCTTCGACACAGGCGCCACAACTCACGCATTCGGAGTCCATGAACGGTTGGTCTTGCCCTGGCGACACGCGGGACTCGAAGCCGCGGCCACTGATAGTCAAGGCAAATGTGCCCTGCGTTTCTTCGCAGGCCCGCACGCAACGGTTGCACACAATGCACTTGGATGCGTCATAGGTGAAATAGGGGTTGGACTCGTCTTTTTTGCTCTTGAGGTGGTTGGCCCCGTCCAGCCCATAGCGCACTTCGCGCAGGCCGGTGACCCCGGCCATGTCCTGCAGCTCGCAGTTGCCGTTGGCGGAACAGGTCAGGCAGTCCAACGGGTGGTCGGAGATATACAGCTCCATCACGCCCTTGCGCAGTTCTTGCAGCTTGGGCGTCTGGGTGCGTACCTTCATGCCATTCTCTACCGGCGTGGTGCACGAGGCCGGGAAACCTTTGCGGCCTTCAATTTCGACCAGACATAAACGGCAGGAACCAAACGGTTCCAGGCTGTCGGTGGCGCAGAGTTTGGGCACCTGGATGCCCGCATCAACTGCGGCACGCATCAGCGAGGTGCCGGCGGGTACGGTGACACTTTCGCCGTCAATTTCCAGCGTGATTTCCTGGGTGGATTCCCGACGGGGCGTGCCGAAGTCGATGTCTGTGTGGTGCTCAAGCATGGTGTTCTCCTGATGCAGGGCTGGTGGGTAGACCAAAATCTTGCGGGTAATAGTTCAGCGCCGACAGCACGGGGTTGGGTGTCATGCCACCCATGGCACACAGTGAGCCATGCAGCATGGTGTCGCACAGGTCGCGCAACAATTTGACCTGTTGGGCTTGGTTTTCGCCCTGGGTAATGCGGTCAATCACTTCGACGCCCCGGGTGGACCCAATACGGCACGGTGTGCATTTTCCACAGGATTCAATCGCACAAAATTCCATGGCGTAGCGCGCCAGTTTGGAGAGGTCAGCCGTGTCGTCATGCACCACAATGCCGCCGTGCCCCACCGTGGCGCCCACGGCCGCAAAGGCTTCGTAGTCCAGCGGGACGTCCCAATGCGCTTCGGGTACATAGGAGCCCAGCGGGCCGCCAACCTGCACCGCCTTGATGGGACGCCCGGAGGCACTGCCTCCGCCAAAGTCAAACATGAGCTGACGCAACGTGATGCCAAAGGCTTTTTCAACCAGACCGCCGTATTTGAGGTTGCCCGTGAGCTGAATAGGCAGCGTGCCGTGCGACCGGCCGACGCCATAGTTTTTGTAGAACGCCGCGCCGCGTGCCAGGATGGTGGGCACCGAGGCGAAGGTAATGACGTTGTTGATAACCGTGGGTTGTCCGAACAAGCCCTTCAAGGCCGGAATGGGTGGTTTGGCCCGCACCACACCGCGCTTGCCCTCAATGCTTTCCAGCATGGCGGTTTCTTCGCCACACACATAGGCGCCCGCCGCCTTGCGCACTTCCAGATGAAAGCGGTGGCCCGAGCCCAGAATGTTCTGGCCCAAAAATCCTGCAGCCGTGGCGATGTTGATCGCCTCGCCCATCGTGGCCACGGCATGCGGGTATTCGGATCGGATGTAAATATATCCCAGCGTCGCCCCGGTGGCCAGGGCGGCAATGGTCATGCCCTCGATCAGCATGAAGGGGTCGCCCTCCATCGTCATGCGGTCGGAATAGGTGCCGGAGTCGCCTTCGTCGGCGTTGCACACAATGTATTTCTGCGCGGCCTGGACGGCCGCCACGGTGCGCCATTTGATACCAGCCGGAAATGCGGCACCGCCGCGCCCCCGCAAGCCGGAGTCCAGCACCTGCTGCACTACCTCGGGCGCTGTCAAGGTCAACGCATGGCGCAGACCGGCATAGCCACCATGCGTTTCAAAATCAGCCAGCGACACCGGGTCGGTGATGCCCATGCGGCCAAAGGTCAGGCGCTCTTGGTTGCGCAAATAGGAAAGATCTTCCGTTAGACCCAGATTCAGCCGGTGCGCCGCACCCGTGTGAAATTGCGCATCAAACAGGTCTGACACATCTTCTGGT
>CAJASG010000761.1 GCA_903944555.1 uncultured beta proteobacterium | reverse complement strand
GCCGGCAAAGGCGGCTTCCAGGTTGGCAAGGGTTTTGATGGCTGGGCGTTGTGCAGTGGTCATGGTGGGCTCCGTGAGGTGGCAGGTTATAAATAGAAGTCTTCAATCGCGATGTAGTGAATGGTAGTTGCTATCAATAGTTGTGGCCAATTGGTTTTGACTAAATGCCCCATAGGCACCACCCCGACGCGACCCCGGCGGCGCGCCTACACTGCAGCCTGGAGAGCCCGCCCCGATGACCACACCAGCCACACCCCCCGCCACCATCCCTGACACTACCGACCCCCTGTTCCCGCCGATTGCACCCTACCGCAGCGGCCGACTCCCGGTGGACGCCTTGCACATCCTGTACTGGGAAGAGTGCGGCAACCCCCAGGGGGTGCCGGTGCTGTTTTTGCACGGTGGGCCGGGGGCGGGTTTGTCGCCGAAACACCGGCAGTTTTTTGACCCTGACTACTACCGCATCGTGCTGTTCGACCAGCGCGGCGCGGGCCAGTCCACGCCCTTGGGTGAGGTACGCGACAACACCACGCCGCTGCTGGTGCAAGACATTGAGCAACTGCGCCAGCTGCTGGGCATCGACACCTGGCTGGTGTTTGGCGGCTCCTGGGGGTCGACCCTGGCGCTGGCCTATGGCCAGACCCATCCCGAGCGCTGCACCGGCTTTGTGCTGCGGGGCATTTTTCTGTGCACCCCGGGGGAAATCGACTGGTTCCTGAACGGTATCCGCTGGTTTTTTCCGCAGGAGCATGCCCGCTTTGTGGCTCCGATTCCCGAAGCCGAGCGGCATGACTTGTTGCAGGCGTACGCTCAGCGGCTGTTCAGTGACGACCCGGCCGAGAACCTGCAGGCGGCGCGCACCTGGAGCCGCTATGAGGGCAGTTGCCTGCACCTGTTGCCCCACCCCGAGGTGGCCGAGGCGTTTGGCGCGGATGCGGTGGCCTTGGGCGTCGGGCGGCTGGAGGCGCACTACTTCCTGCACCAGGCGTTTTTGGCGGAAGACCAGTTGGTACGCAACGTGGACCGCATCCGCCACCTGCCGGCCACCATTGTTCAGGGGCGCTACGACGTGGTGTGTCCGCCGCAGTCGGCCTGGCGCTTGCACCAGGCTTGGCCCGAGGCCTCGCTCCAGATTGTGGAGGACGCGGGCCACTCGGCCCAGGAGCCGGGCATCGCCCGAGCCCTGGTGGCGGCGACCGAGCGCTTCAAGCACACAGGGACGCTGTAGAACAGCCCCGCGACGGCTCCAAAAAGGCGCGTCGGACTCAGCCCCGCATCAGTGCTTCTATCGCGTCAGCGTCCACCGGTACGCCGCGGCTGATCAGTTCGCAGCCGGTCTCCGTCACGATGGCATCGTCTTCAATGCGGATGCCGATGTTGTGGAACTGCTCTGGCACGCCCGGGCCGGGGCGCACGTAAATGCCGGGCTCAATCGTCAACACCATGCCAGCGCGCAGCACGCGTGCGGGCCGGTTGACGATGGTGTCGCCGGTGAGCGCATCCTTGCGTTCGCTGGTCTGGCCCAACTCGGAGGGTTCCAGGTAGCCGCCACAGTCGTGCACATCCATGCCCAGCCAGTGCCCGGTGCGGTGCATGTAGAACTGAAAATAAGCGCGCTGCTCAATCACATCGTCCAAGGTGCCGACCTTGTTTTTGTCCAGTAGACCCACATCCAGCATGCCCTGCGCCAGCACCCGGACGGTGGCGTCATGCGGGTCGGTGAAGCGCGCTCCGGCGTGGGTGGCGGCAATGGCGGCTTCCTGCGAGGCGTGCACCAGGTCGTACAGCACGCGCTGCGGGCCGGTAAATTTCCCGTTGGCCGGGAAGGTGCGGGTGATATCGCTGGCGTAGCCGTCCAGCTCACAGCCCGCGTCAATCAGCACCAGTTCGCCGTCTCGCACCAAACCTGCGTCGGCGCGGTAGTGCAGCACGCAGGCGTTGGCACCGGCGGCCACGATGGAGCCATAGGCCGGGTACTGCGAGCCATGCTGGCGAAACTCGTGCAGCAGCTCGGCATCCAGGTGGTATTCCCGCACCTCCTGGCCTGCGCGCAGCATGGCCGCGCACGTTTGCATGGCACGGATATGGGCGCCTGCGCTGATTTGCGCGGCGCGGCGCATGGTGGTTTGCTCAAAGGTGTCTTTGATCAGCCGCATCTCATCCAGCGGCCCGCACAGGTCGCGTTGCTGCTCTGGGCACAGTGCGCCGTATCGCACGCGGCTCCGCACCGGTTCCAGCCAGCCCGCCACGCGCGACTCCAGGCCTTTGTGGGTGGCAAAGGGGTACCACACCACGTCGCGGTTCTCCAGCATTTTGGGCAGGCGTGTATCCAGCTCGGCGACCGAGAACGCCGCATCCACACCCAGGGCGGAGGGGGCCGCGTCAGGCCCGAGTCGAAAGCCGTC
>CAJASG010000760.1 GCA_903944555.1 uncultured beta proteobacterium | reverse complement strand
TGGCACTAGAAAAATCTTGGGTGGACCGGGCCAATGCTGTGTGCCGAGTTTGTAGTGCCCCACGCATCGCATGCGCCATGGACTGCACGGTTGACGTGAGCCGTTGGCGCTGGCGACTGGCCAGATCAGACGGTCGACTCAGGTGTGAGGACACCAAGTCGAGCCGCTGCGCCTGCCGGTCCAAGCCGCGCAGCACGGCGTCGCGCATGCGCCCTTCCAGCCCAAGGCTAGCTTCCAGCCAGACTTGGGTGGGCTGTGCCACAAGTTCTGCGGCAGCGGTTGGGGTGGGCGCGCGCAGGTCGGCCACAAAATCGGCAATGGTGAAATCCGTCTCGTGCCCTACCCCGCAGATGACAGGCACCGGGCTTTGGGCGATGGTATGGGCGAGTTGCTCGTCGTTAAAGGCCCAAAGGTCTTCCATGGAGCCGCCGCCGCGCACCAGCAAGATCACGTCAAGGGGGATTGCGTCGGCCCCCGCAGTGCCGTCTGCCAGCGCGTACAGGCTCGACAGAGCTTGCACAATTTCACGCGGGGCACTATCACCCTGAACGGAAGCAGGTGCCAGCACCACGGGAATGTGAGGCACGCGCCGTTGCAGGGCAGTCACCACATCATGCAGTGCAGCCGCCCCCAGTGATGTGACCAGCCCAATACCGCGCGGCATGGGAACGAGTGGGCGTTTGCGCTGGGCATCAAACAGGCCTTGCGCTTCCAGTTTTTCCTTGAGCTTGATGAATTGCTCAAACAGCGTGCCCTGCCCTGCCCGGCGCATGCCTTCAACCACGAGTTGTAGCTCGCCACGCGGCTCGTACACCCCTAATCGCCCACGCACCTCCACGCGGTCACCGTCGCGGGGCGTGAAATCCAGAAGGGAGGCGGCGCGCTTGAACATGGCGCAACGAATCTGGCCGCTTTCATCCTTCAGCGAAAAATAGCAGTGCCCGCTGGATGCACGGGTAAATCCGCTGATTTCCCCTCCCACGCTGACCGGGTTGAAACGTGCATCCAGGGTGTCGGCAATGGCCCGACACAAGGCCCCGACTTGCCAGACGCGGGCCACAGCGCCCGAAGAATTTGACTCAATCAACGCGCACTCCAACATGAAAATTATGTCCACTGCGGCAAAGTGATCCACAGGCCACGACAAACGGTCGATTTTCCAGACCAACCCTTGAAGGGCATCGCTTTTCTGCTATCAATATTGATTTCATTGGGTTTTTTGCTGCCTAATTTGTCATCATTCTGTCAAAACGACGCAGTGGCGCGGTCTCGTGCGGATGGCACGCAAACTTACCCACAAAGTTATCCACACCATTTGTGGATTGTCAGTTCGCCGGGCTGCGCCATAATCGCACAGCTTTACATCTGTGCGGAGTGCCCCTTTGTTTTCCATCATACAAGCCGCTGGCTGGCCCATCTGGCCGCTCATTGCCTGCTCCATCTTGGCGCTGGCTATTGTTATTGAACGCTTTGTCAGCCTGAAGGCCAGCAAAATTGCGCCCGCCCGCTTGCTGGAAGAGGTGCTGGGCGTCACGCGCACCAGCGTCCCCACTCCGGACGTGGTGGCTCAACTGGAAAAAAACTCTGCCTTGGGCGAAGTGCTGGCCAGCGGGCTGCGCGCCATGAACGCGGACCCGCGTTGCACCGAGGACGATTTGCGAGCCACCATGGAAGGCTCGGGGCGTATCGTCGCGCAGCGCTTGGAGCAATACCTGAGCGCACTGGCCACGATCGCATCGGCTGCCCCGCTGATGGGACTGTTCGGCACGGTGGTCGGCATGATTGAAATATTTGGATCCCAGGCGCCCGGTGGCACCACGGGAGGCAACCCTGCCCAACTGGCCCACGGCATCTCCATTGCGCTGTACAACACGGCTTTTGGTTTGATCGTCGCTATTCCATCACTCATCTTCTGGCGTTATTTCCGGGGCCGGGTAGACGGCTACCTGCTGACCCTGGAACTGGCAGCCGGCCATCTGGCGCGCCACCTCAAGGCACTGCGCAAGTAAAGAAGGTTGGAAAGATGAACGTTCGCCCACGCCGCCAGGAAGAGCCTGAAATCAATCTGATTCCTTTTATTGACGTGCTGCTGGTCGTGCTCATTTTTCTGATGCTGTCCACCACTTACAGCAAATTCACCGAAATGCAGCTGACTTTGCCGGTGGCCGACACCGATGCGCAGCGTGATTACCCCAAGGAGCTGATCGTGGCGGTGAGCTC
>CAJASG010000759.1 GCA_903944555.1 uncultured beta proteobacterium | reverse complement strand
ATCAGCTTGGAGCCCAGGTTGCGTCGAATCACGGCGCGCTTGCCAGCACGCAGCATGGGCTTGTGCACGTAAAACTCGTCCGGATTGACGGCGCCCTGCACCACTGTCTCGCCCAAACCATAGCTGGAGGTGATGAACACCACATCGGAAAAACCGGACTCGGTATCGATGGTGAACAACACGCCTGCGGCACCGAGATCGGAACGCACCATGCGCTGGATACCGGCACTCAAAGCGACATGCTCATGGGCAAAGCCCTGATGCACCCGGTAACTGATGGCGCGGTCGTTGTACAGCGAGGCGAACACTTCGCGGATTTTGTGCAGGATGTCTTCGATGCCATGCACGTTCAAAAAGGTTTCTTGCTGGCCGGCAAACGAGGCGTCGGGCAAGTCTTCGGCGGTGGCCGATGAACGCACGGCGAAGGTGGCCTCGCGGTTGCCCGAACTGAGGGTTTCAAACGAGGCGCGAATTCCCTGCTCCAATTCTGGTGGAAAGGGCTGCACTTCGACCATGGCACGAATTTCCGCGCCCACGACGGCCAGCTGCCGCACGTCTTCCGTGTCCAGCGCCAACAAACGGGCGTTGATTTTTTCTGCCAAACCACCAAACTTCAAGAACTCACGAAAGGCATGCGCCGTGGTGGCAAAGCCGGTCGGCACCTTGACGCCGGTGGGTAAATGGGAAATCATTTCACCCAGACTGGCATTCTTGCCACCGACCGACTCGACGTCGGTCATGCGCAGCAGCTCGAAGGGGACGACCAGGTCGTTCGGGTTAAAAAGTGTCGACATATTGAAGCTCCAGAGTTTAAAACCGGCGTGCGCGTGGGTCAAAATGCGCTAAATTGCAGTCATTGTAGGGGCCGAACCGCTGAGGCCCCAAGCCCATCCAATGTCCGCGCTTGCATAAGACTGACAACCCAACCGATCGCTACACCATGCACCACCGCTCTGTTTTTTTCGTATCTGACGGCACCGGCATCACCGCCGAAACCTTTGGCAACGCCATCCTGGCCCAGTTTGAGGCCAAGGCGCGCCACATCCGCCTGCCCTTTGTCGACACGGTGGACAAGGCCCACCACGCGGTACGCCAGATCAACCACGCCGCCGTGGTGGACGGTAATAAACCCATTGTGTTCACCACGCTGGTCAATATGGAGGTACTCAAGGTCATCCAGGACGGCTGCCAGGGCATGCTGCTGGATATGTTTGGCACCTTTGTGCATCCGCTGGAGCAAGAACTCAAGCTCAAATCCAACCACCGCATTGGCCGCTTCAGCGACGCCAGCAAAAGCAAGGAATACCAGGACCGCATTGAGGCCATCAACTTCTCGCTGGCGCACGACGACGGCCAAAGCAACCGCGACTTGGAGCAGTCAGATGTGATTTTGGTGGGGGTGAGCCGCAGCGGAAAAACGCCGACCTCGCTCTACCTGGCCATGCAGTACGGGCTGAAGGCGTCCAACTACCCACTGATCCCCGAAGACTTTGACCGGCGCCAGCTCCCCCCCGCGCTGATTCCCCACAAAGCCAAGATTTTTGGCCTGACCATTCAGCCCGAACGTTTGAGTGAGATTCGCAACGAGCGTCGCCCCAACTCCAAATATGCGTCCATCGAGAACTGCCGCATGGAAATTCATGAAGCCGAAACCATGATGCGCCGCACTGGCATTCGGTGGTTGTCGACCACCACCAAGTCCATCGAAGAGATCGCCACCACCATCCTGCAGGAATTGCACCCCGAGCGGCTTAGCTACTAACGCTACTTTTTTGATAGCTGCTTGCGCAGTATTTACCGGGGTTTTTGCATATTTTCATGCAAATACTCAGGTAAGAAAGTACCGCAATGCATGTAATAAACCGCTTCAGGTGAATGCCCTTCCGTCAGACACTGGTGGCAGGTGCGAGTGGTGGGCGCGGGAACCATGTACCGCCTGCCAGTCGGCACGGCCAGTGTGCCCCACCCTAAAAGCATCATGAGCGACGCAATCAGGCGCCCCAAATCCGTCTTGGGGGTGATGTCGCCAAAACCCACCGTGGTCATGGTGGGGATGGCCCAGTACACACTGAGAGGAATGCTGGTGAACCCATTGGCGGGGCCTTCCACCACGTACATCAGCGTGCCCATGACCAGCACAATCATGCAAAAGGCAGCCAAAAAAACCGCAATCTTGCGACGGCTGGAGCGCAAGGCATTCACCAAGGACTGGTACTCGACCACATAGGCGGTGAACTCGAAAATACGGAACACCCGCAACAAGCGCAGTACCCGCACATCAATCAACGCGTGTATTTCGGGCACCAGCAGCGCCAAGTAGGTCGGCAACAAGGCCAGGAGGTCAATAACGCCATAAAAACTCAGGGCGTAGCGCAGCGGTTGGCGCACGCAGACCATCCGGGCCAGGTATTCCAGCGTAAACAAGAGGGCAAAAATCCACTCCAACACGTTGAACAGCACCTGATGGCGCGTACCAATGGTGTCCACACTGTCGAGCAACACAATGGCAATGCTGGCCAGAATCACCACAATCAGGCCGCGGTCAAACCACTGGCCGGCGCGGGTGTCGGCCTCGAAAATAACGGTGTACAACGCCAGCCGCCAGCCGCGTAGGGGCTAGCCCAACTCGTGGTTGGCGGGGTCGTGCATCAGTTTCCTAGGTGCGTTTTTTCAGGGGGTTGCGGCACCTTTGAATGTATTGCACACACCCCTTGGCCCCACACGCCCTGTGGGCCGACCGGACAAAGACCGCTCAGGTAAAGTCCAACCATGCAACCCACCCACCCCGACCCCACACGTCCGCGCTGGCAGCGCTGGCTCTGGCTAGTGGCCGGAGGTGTCTGCCTGCTCACTGGCATCGTGGGCATTGTTTTGCCCCTGCTACCGACCACACCTTTTGTGCTGCTGGCAGCCTTTTGTTTTTCGCGGGGCAGTGCCCGGTACGAGCAGTGGCTGCTGATGCATCCGCGCTTTGGCCCCCTGGTGCGGGACTGGCGGGCCAACCGCGCCGTGCCCTTGCGGGCCAAGCAGGCGGCCACCACCATGATGGCGCTGAGCTCCGTCGCCGCCTGGTGGGTGTTGCCCCCGCACCTGCGCTGGATTCCCGGGGTGTGCTGCACCGCAGTGGCCATCTGGCTGTGGAGCCTACCGACGCGTTCCACCCCGTAAATTATTGATCAAATCGGCCTCTAGCGCCTATGGAATGTGCGCAGGCAGCTATTAATTAGATAGCATTTACAGACACCTGAACACTGTCACCAACCCCTGCGCCAGGGAACTCGGCCGGAATGGCATCGGCGCCTTTGCCGGAGATTTGATCCAAACCCCGCGCCAGTGACGAGGCGCTGGGGTTCTCCACAAAAATGCAGCGCATGCAGCATGGGCCGCTTCGCCGGCCAGGGCTTCGAGCGATTTGGTGGTGGCCGCCAGTTTTTGGCGCAGACCCATGCTTTCGGCCCTGGCCTGCACCAGCAATGCATTCAGGCGCTCCACCTCACCGGCCTTTTCCGCAATCAGGCGGGTGCTGCGCTCCTGCACCCGGCCCAGCTCGCGGGCCAGCACCCCGTTTTCATGCATCAGCGCGTTGTACTTGGCAATGTCCACCCGCACACAGGCACCGGCCTGGTGCGGCAGCAAGTGCATATCGTGCAGCAACACTTCCTCCAGCACCGTATCGCGGCGCGGGTGGGTCAATGCCGCCCACAACGTGCCGGCCACATCCCCCTGGCGCGGAGCCTGCGCCCACGCATCGGCCACCGCTTGCACACCCAGGGCTTTGTTGAACAGCCGTCGCAGGGTATCCAGCAGCAGACAGACACCCACGACCGGGCGGTAACACACATATGGCAAATCCCACAGGCGCCTGCGCCGAGAGCCCTTGACCACGCCTGGTTTGCCAATCTCACACGGCTGCCCAAAAAGCAATTGTGTGGAGGAGCCTGCTGGGTGGTCGCACATGGTGTTGCCTTTGTTCAAAGTGGAGTGGATGAATTCGATGGAGTGCTGCGTTGGGCGTGCGCTATTTGGTGAGAATCAATTTGCCCAACGACGTTTGTCGCAACCGGTACAAGGCACCGTTGTGCTCTATTTCCAGCTCTTGGGCATCGGCAAACAACTCAAAACTGGGGACACGACGGGTAGCCTTGCTCGCCGCAAAGCGCTCCAGCGCGGGCACGGCCCGGTCGGATTGCGTTGCGGGTTCTGGAAGTGTTTCTGGTGGTGTGGTGAAGCTCATGTTTTGAATTGTAAATGCGAATTAATCGCATTTACAAAACTATTTTTACCTACCGCCATGCACGCGCAGGCTTGAGTTTTGACGACATCCAGATGGAGCTGGGCGTTGCCACCCAATGCGGACGCTGCGCAGACGGTGCCTGCGGTCACCACGCGTAGGCCAGTCATACGCAGGTTTGTGGAAGCAGTGCCGCGCAGCTTTGAGTCTCAACGGGTTACACCACCACCCAGTGGTTGTCCACCACCAGGCCTTCGGGCCATTTCAGCATGGCAGCAGGAACCTGCGGATGCCAGCGCCCCACCCCGCGTGCCGCAGCCATCAACACACCCTGGGGATGCACATCGGACACCCATGGCGCCAAGGCGCCGACTTCCTGCAGCATGGCCACGGTGTTTAACTCGGCAGGATTGGCTGGACTCCATTGCAAGGCGGCGTTGGCCCGCATACAACTCAATACAAACCCCCCTTGCGGACCGGCCACAATGTCGCCGCTGTAGCCACCACCCACGGGTGCCAACGCAGGGGTTTGCAAACTCTTGCCATCCCACACCGCCAGCACTGGGGAGCTGCGGCGCTGCGCAATATCGTCATGCTCGTTTTGCAGCGCAATCCCCAGCAAAACCTCGCCCGCACTGTTCGGCGCGCTCCAGGCCATATGCCGGATACCCAGGCGCTGGTCCTTCAAACGCCACTGGCCCAGACGCTCCCCGTTTTCCAGGTTGATGCGCACCAGGGACGAGTCCATCAGATGCAGATCGCGCTTCTTGTCCCCGTCGGCGCGGTAGATGCCGCCATTGGCGACCCACAGCGAGCCAGTGGCATCGAGCAGTGCCTGGTGCGGCTCCACCCCGTGGGTGCGCCACTGGGCTACTTTGTGCAGGCTGCGTGCATCACGCACCGAGATCCAGCCCTGGCCGGAGCGCGTGTTGGTTTCGGTGGTGTACAGCCATTGCCCATCGGCGCTGGCGCACACGTGGCCGTCCAGCGTTCGGCCTTCGGGTTCGCTGTCCATCTGCAACCACTGGGCCGCATGGCCTTGCGCATCGCAGCGCACGATCCAGCTGCCCGGGCGCACCGCCACAGCGACAAAACCACCATCCGCCTGCGCCACCAGCCCGTGGGACCGGCTGGGAAGCGCCACCGCAGCCTTGATACGGCTCTGGGCCTGGGCCCAGTCCAGTTGCAACAAACCGACGAAGTCACTGCCCGCCCCCGTTCCCTGGCGCCAGGCCGCCGCCAGCGTGGTCGCCGTATCGGCCGGCGACACACCTACCGGCTGGGTCTGCGCCAGACCCGACAAGGGTGCCAAGGACACCAAACCGGCACCACCCAGCCACCGCAAAAACTCACGCTTGTTCATAGTCATTCCATCAACTTGTGTAAAAAAAGAGAGTTTAATGCAAATGACATCGATTCTCATTTACAATACAGACATAATTTACAGCAAGCCACACCGCTTTCATGGTCTCGGACCAGCGGATTCAGCCAGCCAACCCCATTTGTTCCTCCTGGTGGAATCCGTACTATGCTTTTTACACAACCTTTTACAAAAAATACGGGTTTAACCCTTACCCATACTGCGCAAGCAGCTCTCTTTTTAATAGCAAAAATGCCGCGCCAGATTCCCCTGGGTGCGCTGCTCGTCGCTGGCTCCATCGGCGCCATGGCACAGCAGACGACCCCAGAGGAAGAAAAAACCCTCAAGCCCGTCGTCATCAAAGAGCGTGCCGAAGCACTGGAAGGCAAAGATGCTCTGCGCGCCACCACCACAAGCATCGGCAAGGGCAAGCAGTTGTTGCGCGACATCCCCCAGTCGGTCACCGTGGTCACAGAAAAGCTGATCGACGACCGTAACCTGGACACCCTCAAAGAGGTGTTGCACAACACCGCTGGCGTGACCTTTCAAGCCGCCGAAGGCGGTGAAGAGGACATCCGCCTGCGCGGTTTCTCACTGGCCACGTCCGGCGACATCTTTATTGATGGCCTGCGGGACGCGGCCTTTTATGAACGCGACACCTTCAACAACGACCGCATCGAGCTGCTGCGGGGTTCCGCCTCCATGCTGTTTGGCCGGGGCTCCACGGGTGGCGCGGTCAACCAGGTGAGCAAGCAGCCCCGTGCCATCGACGAAAACGAGGTCACCACCACCCTGGGTAGCTACAACTACCGCCGCGTCACGGGCGACTTCAACATCCGCACCAGTGAAGACGCGGGTTTGCGCATCACCGCCATGGCCACCAAGGCCGACAGCAATGGCGCGGGCAGCAGCATCGACAAAAAGGGCCTGGCTACGGCTTACCGTTTTGGGATTGGCACGGCGAATGAGTTTTCTTTGGGGCTGTACACGCTGCGCAATGACAACGGCATGAACTACGGCATCCGCTGGATCAAGCCCACATCGACCGCAGCCACCTCCACCAGCACCATCAACGAAGCCATTGCACCCAACACCTACTACGGCATGGCCAGCGACTACAACAAGGGGGCGGCCGACTACCTCACGGCCAGCCATACCCACCGCTTCCAAGATGATTCCGAACTCAAAACAACGGTGCGCCGCGGTGTGTTCACCCGCGATCAGCGCGCCAGCGCTCTGAACTATGGTGCCGGCACCGGCATCAACAATTTTTCGGACGCCTCGGTCATTACCCGTAGCGCCAATGGCAACAACAAAATCCAGGATCTCAACGGCACCTACGCCCAAAGTGATTTCAGCACCAAGTTCCAGGCTTTGGGCGTCAAGCACGTAGTGCTGGCCGGCGTAGACCTGGCCCGGGAAGGCAAACGGGTCTACGCAGCATCCGCACTGCCCGTTGCCAAACCCAGCACCACGGCAGGCAACCCCAGCGATGGCGCATGGGTCGATGAAGGCGCACGCACATTGACCTTAAGCAACCAGTTCGCAGCCGACAACCTCGGTGTGTATGCACAGGACCTGGTCCAGGTTGCCGCGCACTGGAAAGTTCTGGGCGGCCTGCGCTACGACCGCATG
Source organism: uncultured beta proteobacterium (assembly GCA_903944555.1). Classification (GTDB taxonomy): domain Bacteria; phylum Pseudomonadota; class Gammaproteobacteria; order Burkholderiales; family Burkholderiaceae_C; genus Allorhodoferax. Next base: position 2,072 of record CAJASG010000759.1, on the reverse strand, counting down.
CGCGGCACCTACGACACCCTCAATACAGCAGGCAAAAACACGGGGGCTTACGCCCAAACCATTGGCGATTGGAGCCAGCGCGTGGGCTTTTTGTACCAGCCCAGCGATTTGAGCTCCTTCCACTTCTCCTACGGCACCTCGTTCAATACGTCGGCCGACACCTACTCCTACAGCGCAAGAAGCGCCAGCACACCACCGGAGCAAAGCAAGAACATCGAGTTCGGTGCCAAACTGGACACTGCGGACAAACGCTTTACCACCCGCCTGGCCATCTTCCAGTCCACCAAGTTCAACGAGCGCAACACCGACCCCGACTCGGCGGCCACGCAATTTTTGTTGTCCGGCCAACGCCACACCACTGGCTTTGAAGTGGACATCACCGGCCTGCTGACGCCCAAATGGGAGGTGTTTGGCTCCTACATGTGGATGCCCGACGCGATGATCGACGTGTCCAACGCCACCGCCAACGGCGCGCGCGTGGGCGAGCGCCCTGGGTTGACCCCCATACACAGTGGCACGGTATGGAGTACCTACCAACTGACCCCAGAATTCCGTTTTGGCACAGGTATCAATTTCAGAAGCGAACAATCGCCAGCTACCAACCCCGGGTTCATGGCCCCGGCCTTTGCCACGCTCGATTTGATGGCTGAGTACAAGTTCAGCGAACGTTATGTGCTCAAGGGCAACGTCACCAACGCGTTGAACAAGCTGTATGCAGACTCCCTGTACACCAACTTTTACATCCCTGGTTCGGGCCGAAACATCCAGGCCACACTGAACATCAAGTTCTAAACCGACTATCCGACCTGCTGAGCATGTGGCTGGTACCTGATCTATTCAAAAAGCACTGAAAAATGGAATTTATCTCTACCCTGGGTGGCAGTCTGGCGCTGGTGTTGGGCTCGACTTGGTGGATTTTTCACCGATGAACCGAAACACCATCATTGCCGCTGTCGTGCTGCTAACCCATCTGGGAGGCCTGTGGGCGCTGCAAAGTGGATTGCTGCGCCGCGTAGCCGAAATAGTGGTTCCCGCCGAGATACTGGTGGAGATCATGGAGCCACAAAGTTCGGTGCAAAAAGTGCCTCCAGCCCAATCCAGACCTGCGCAGGCAGCTCCTAAATCCATAGCAAAATCGACTCCCAAACCAACACCGGTGCCTCTTTCTGTGCCGACGCCCGTGGCCGTCGCCGAGCCGATATCGCAGCCCCTTTCCGCTGCGCCCACTACGACGCCAGCGCCCGTAGCACCCGGTACGGCAACAGCCAGCGTGGGCACAACGGGCGCCAACACGGCCGCACAGGTGGTGCCCAAAGTGGAGCTGCCATCCAGCGACGCCGACTACCTGCACAACCCCAAACCGCCCTACCCGCCTTTGAGCAAGCGATTGGGCGAGCAAGGCAAAGTGGTGGTGCGCACCCTGATTGGGGCCGATGGCATGCCCCAAAAAGCAGAAATCAAGCAGTCCAGCGGGTTCGACCGGCTGGACCAATCCGCATTGGCCACGGCCCTGCGCTGGCGCTACGTGCCGGGTAAGCGCGCAGGCGTGGCCGAGGCCATGTGGTTCAACGTTCCGTTCAGCTTTGTGCTTGAGTAAGCCCCTTTTTTTTCAAACCGTTTTTTTTTGGAGTAGATATGGATTCGCAACTAGGTCTCGTCACCCTTTGGACCCAAGGCGACTGGGTGACCCGCGCCGTGGCACTGCTGCTGCTGGTCATGTCGCTGGCTTCGTGGATGGTCATCCTGATCAAGGCGCTGGATATTTTCAAGTTCAAGTCCCTGGGGCAGCGCACCGAAACGTTCTGGCACAGCGAAGACTTTGCCGCCGGCATGAAAGCACTGGGCCCCCAGGCGGGCAATCCGTTTGTGCAACTGGCCCAGGCCGGGCAGGAGGCCACCACCCACCACCGCAACACCCAAACGCAGTTGCATGACACGCTGGACATCAGCGACTGGATTCAGCGCTGCCTGCGCAACTCGATTGACGACAGCACCGCACGCTTCCAAAGCGGGCTGGCGGTTCTGGCGTCGGTAGGCTCCACCGCACCGTTTGTCGGCCTGTTTGGCACGGT
>CAJASG010000758.1 GCA_903944555.1 uncultured beta proteobacterium | reverse complement strand
CAGTTTGACTGGAGCGATGAAGGCTTGGTGGTGGGCGGTATCTTCTACAAGGTGCAGGTTTCACATTTGAAGCTGTGTGCCAGTCGGGCGTTCTGGCTGGTGGCCTACCCCAGCCAGGGGCACGAGATGCTATTTGATGCCCACACCCGGTCCTTCCAGGCTTTGGGCGGTGTCACGCGCCGGGGCATCTACGACAACATGAAGACGGCGGTGGACAAGGTGAAAAAGGGCAAGGGGCGCATCGTCAACGCCCGCTTTGCGGCAATGTGCAGCCACTACCTGTTTGATCCGGACTTCTGCAACGTCGCGTCAGGCTGGGAGAAGGGGGTGGTTGAGAAGAACGTGCAAGACAGCCGCCGACGCATTTGGATTGAAGCTGGAACCCGCCGCTTTGGCTCCTTCATTGAGCTCAATGCCTGGCTGGGTGAGCGTTGCCGTTCTCTGTGGGCTGACACAGCGCACCCGGTCCATAAGCAGTTCACTGTGGCCGAAATGCTGGAGTTGGAGAGGCCGCATTTAATGAACATGCCCGCGCCCTTTGATGGCTATGTCGAGAAGTCAGCGAGGGTCAGCAGCACCTGCCTGGCTTCGGTGGCGCGCAATCGCTACTCAGTGCCTTGCGAATGGGCGGGGCACATGGTGAGCACCCGGCTGTATCCCAACAGCATTGCGATTGCGGCGGACGACACCATTGTGGCAACACATCCGAGGATGACCGGATCGGCTCAAGTCAACTATGACTGGCAACACTACATCGACCTGGTGCAAAGAAAGCCGGGGGCCTTGAGAAACGGAGCGCCGTTTCTGGATATGCCAGAGCCGCTACTGCGTCTGCGCCAGTCACTGCTGCGCCACGCCGGAGGGGACCGGGTCATGGCCGATGTGCTGGCCATGGTTCCACAAGCCGGGCTGGAGGCGGTACTGGTGGCCGTGTCATTGTTGCTCGAAGGCGCCGCGCCTAGCGGCAGCATCAGTGCCGAGCATGTCCGCAACGTGCTGGCACGCCTGAACACACCGGCGACACCGCAGCAGGCTGAAACTGCGCTGCAACTGACCCATGCTCCCAAGGCCGATACCGCACGCTATGACCGGTTACGTCCTACCCACCAAGATGGTCTGGAGGTGAGCCATGCGCAGTAATCACCCGATTGAAACAGTACGTGATGTCCAGGTTGAACTCAAGGCGCTGCGATTGCACGGCATGGCCAGTGCCTGGGGTGACCTGATGGGGCAAGGCGGTGGTGCCAGCATCGAGCCCTCGCGTTGGTTGATTGAGCATTTGTTGCAGGCCGAAGATGTGGACCGGCACATGCGCTCCATCGCCCACCAGATGAAGGTTGCGCGCTTCCCCGTACATCGCGACCTGGCTGGGTTTGACTTCGACGTGTCGTGCGTTGACAAAGCGCTCATTCAGAAGCTGGCGGATCTGTCGTTCACGCAGGATGCCCAGAATGCGGTGTTGATTGGTGGGCCCGGCACTGGCAAGACCCACTTGGCTACGGCCTTGGGGATAT
>CAJASG010000757.1 GCA_903944555.1 uncultured beta proteobacterium | reverse complement strand
CTGCAGCAGGCGCCCGAAGCTGTCGCCCTCCTCGTTCATCTGCGCCAGCACCTGGGTCATCTGGCCCTTCTTCATCAGGCGCTTGGTCTCCACCAGCGAGGCCAGGGGTTTGGCGGCCAGCTTGCGGGCCAGCAGCTGCACCATGGCGTTGACCTCGGTGGGCGGCAGGATGCGGTTGACCAGCCCCACCTCCAGCGCGGCCTCGGCCATAAAGGGTTCGCCCAGCAGCAATGCCTCGGCGGCGCGGTGGTAGCCCATCAGCTGCGGTGCCAGCAGGCTGGACGCCGCCTCCGGGCACAGGCCCAGATTGACGAAGGGCATGGAAAACGCCGCGTTGTCCCCGGCATAGACCAGGTCGCAATGGAACAGCAGGGTGGTGCCAACGCCCACCGCAGGACCACACACAGCGGCCACCAGGGGCTTGGGGAACTGCGCAATGCCGCGCAAAAAGCCAAACGCGGGGGACTCCTGGCCGTCCGGCTTGCGCTGCAGAAAATCGCCAATGTCGTTGCCCGCACTGAATACGGTGATGTCGCCCTGAATCACCACCACGCGGATCGCCGCGTCATGCGTGGCACGCTCCAGCGCCTCGGTGATGGCGCCGTACATGGCGGGGGTGAAGGAGTTTTTCTTGTGCACCCGGTTGAGGGTGAGGGTCATGACACCGTCGGCGGTGTCGATCAGGATGTCTTGCATGGTCTGGGGTTCCGAGGGTTGAAGAGGTTCAGGGCGATTGGATCACTGTTTGTAGTACACGATCTGGTGCGTCGTCACCAGCAGCACACCGGCCTCGTTCCAGAGCTGGCCCGTGTGGTCGAAGTAGCCATTGCGAAAGGCCTGCCCCTTGGCCTGGCCCAGCAGGTAACCGCTGCCGGTGTCCGCCAGCTGTGCGGCGTCCGCATGAAAATACACCGTCATGGACACGGTGCCCACCGGCACCAGCGTGGAGCGGCGGATGAACACGCGCGGAAAAAAAATATCCGACAAGGCGCTGAGCGAGGGGAAGTCCAATGGGCGCGCCGGGTAGTCACGCACCCACAGACGCGACAGGCTGCTTTCGCCACTGCCGTCCCACACGGCGGGCATGCCGCCGGTGATATGCCGCTGCTCATAGCGCTTCACAAACTCCAGCGGGTTGTGCGCGGTGGCCAGGGGCACCTCGGCCGGCGCGGGGCACACCGGCATGGGTTCTTCGTCCAGGCTCCAGGTTTCGCGGCGCACCGCAGTTACGGCCGTGGCCGTCAGCACCGCTTGCCCGCCCTGCTGTACCTCAATTACCCAGTGCTGGGTGGAGCGGTTGGTGCGCGCCGGGCGTGCCATGATGACAAAGGGGCCATCGGCCAGTGCCGCACAAAAGTTCACGGTCAGGGCGACCGGGTCTCCCAGACGTTCAGGGTGCAGCAGCACTGCATGGAGCGCCTGCGCCGTGGTGATGCCGCCGTAGGGGCCCACCATGTTGGAGTAGGCCGGGCTGGTGTGGCCCAACCAGGTGCCATCGGGTTGCGGCTGCAGGGCAACCGCAGCGTCAAACGGGTGTGTCGTCATACGGTGACTTCCTTGTTCAAATTGGTTAAATAGTGGTGCAGGCGCGGCCACAGCACGGCTTGCTGCTCCTTGCGAAACGCCCCCAGGTGGCCGATGCGGCGCACCGCCATGTCGTGGGGCGCAATGCGGAGCAGGCGCCGGGGCGCATGGGTGTATAGCGCCAACAGGCTATGCAGGCCTTGTTCGGTCATCATTTCGTCGTCAGCAATGGACAGCGACAGCACCGGAAAGCGCACAGCCGCATACGACTGGCGTACCGGCGCCCCTTCGGCCCCGGCGCTGTACTGCGGGTTCAGGCACCACTTGCGCCATTGGCGGATGACCCCTGTGGGCAAATCACCCACGGCGCCCAAGCGCTTACCGGGGAAGTAGCCAAACAAACGGGTGGTCACCGGGACCAAAAAGAACCACATGAAGGGCACGATGCGTTTGAGCTGCGGCGCATTCTCGCGCCAGTAGCCACTGCCTGCGGCCACACCCAGCAAGCCACTGACCTTGTGGCCGTTGGTCAACAGGCCGGGCAACTGCGCGCCCAGGCTGTGGCCCAGCAACACCAGCGGCTGGTCGGGAAGTGCGGCGTGGGCATGGTCGATCACGGCCTCGTAATCCCGTGCCCAGTCAAAAAGATTTGCTTTGAACCCGCGTAGACCGCCGTGCGGCGTATTGGGCCGTGAATCACCGCTACCCCGGTAGTCAAAGGTGCTGACGCGCCAGCCTTGGCCCGCCAGCCATTGGGCAAACGGGGCGTAGTAGGCCTGTGGCACGCCCATGGCCGCACCAATGACGACGCTGCCCGAAACGGCGCCTGCCGTGGGGGCGTAGACCCGTGCGGCGATGCGGGCACCGTCAGTGCTGGCCAGAGCAAAGGCCTGTTCTGTGATTTGCGGCTGGGGCGGCGGCACTGCGTCACCCGGTTTTCGCTCCGTCGGCATCTTGCACACTCCAATAAAAAAAGCCACCCGCAGGTGGCCTGAATGCGGTTCTGAATCAGACCCGCTCAAAAATTCCCGCAGCACCTTGGCCCATACCGACGCACATGGACACCATGCTGTATTTGAGATTATTGCGGTGTAAGGCGTGAATGGCTGTCGCAGAGCGGATAGCACCGGTCGCACCCAGCGGATGGCCCAGGGCAATGGCGCCGCCCATGGGATTGACCTTGGCCGGGTCCAGCCCCAGGGTGTTGATCACCGCCAGCGACTGCGCTGCAAAGGCTTCATTCACT
>CAJASG010000756.1 GCA_903944555.1 uncultured beta proteobacterium | reverse complement strand
TTCCTGCAAAGCAAGATGGCGCAAAAAGGTGTGACCTGTAGCGATTGCCATGACCCGCACACCGCCAAGCTCAAAGCCCCCGGCAACCAGGTCTGCGCCCAATGCCACGCGGTCGCCAAGTACGACGCGCCCAGCCACCACTTTCACCCGGCAGGTTCTCCCGGGGCGGCGTGTGCCAATTGCCACATGCCGACCACCACCTACATGACGGTCGACCCGCGCCACGACCACAGCATTCGCGTGCCCCGGCCCGACTTGTCGCAGCGCCTGGGCACGCCCAATGCCTGCAATCAATGCCATGCCGACAAGACCACGGCCTGGGCCGCGCAGTCGGCCAGGCGCTGGTATCCGCAGTTGCACCAGCGCCCCATGCCCTTGGCCGAGGCCTTGCATGCCAGCGACACCGGTGCCCCGGATGCCCGACAGCAGTTGCTGGGGGTGATGGCCGATCCGCAGCAACCTGCCATGGCCCGTGCCAGCGCCTTGGCCCGCATGCCCCCCGATCTGAATCTGACGGAACTGGAATCGGTGCGCGCCATGTTGGCCGATGCCGACCCATTGCTGCGCAGTACGGCGGTGGACGCACTGGCACAGGCGCCAGCGGCCGTGCGCAGCAGCCTGTTGCTGGCCTTGGTGGGCGATGCCGTCAAAGGGGTGCGCATGGCTGCGGCGCGCTGGCTCGTCGGTTTGCCACAGTCGACATGGAGTGCACAAGACCAGGCGCGGTTTGGGGTGGCACTGGGTGAGTACATCGCGGCCCAGCAGTTCAACGCCGACCGCCCCGAGTCCTTCAACAACCTGGGCCTGCTGTATGCCGACCAAGGGGACCTGCCCAAGGCGGAAGCAGTGCTGAAGCAGGCACTGGAGATTGCCCCCACACTGGCTACCTCGTCCCTCAACTTGGCCGATGTGTACCGGGAAATGGGGCGCGAGGCCGACGCACAGGCGCTGGTGCGGGCGGTCATCCAGCGGGAGCCGCGCCACGCGTTGGCCCACCATGTGCTGGGCCTGTCGCTGCACCGGCAACACCGCAGTGCCGACGCACTGGCGGCCCTGCAGCAGGCCACGCGGCTGGAGCCGGGCAACGCCCGCTACGCTTATGTCTACGCGGCCGCACGGGATGAATACTGCCGCAAGTCACCCAAAATTATGGGTGAAAAGTGCCTCTAGGCCCCGTGGAATGTGCGCAAGCAGCTATTAAATAGATAGCGGATTCATCATGTGGCCAGGCGGCACACCAGGCCGGGAACTGTGCTGCAGGCATCGGGCGGGCAATGCCATAGCCCTGCGCCAGATCGCAGCCCAGTTGCAATAGCAATTCGCCATGCGCAATCGATTCCACGCCTTCGGCAATGACCTCGCGGTGGAAGGCGTTGGCCAGGCCAATCACGCCCTGCAAAATAGCCAAATCATCGGCGTCGTCCAGCATGTCGCGCACAAAGCTCTGGTCGATTTTGAGTAGTGTTACGGGCAAGCGTTTGAGGTAGGTGAGCGACGAGTAGCCGGTGCCAAAGTCATCCAGCGCAAACGTCACGCCCATCGCACGGCAGGTCGCGATCACTTGCGAGACCCCGGTGATGTCCTCCAGCGCGCTGGTTTCCAGCACCTCCAATTCCAGCCGTGCCGGCGATACCTTGGGATGCGCGGCCAAAATCGTGCGCAGCCGCTCGACGAAGTCTTCGTGCTGCAACTGGCGCGCGCCCACGTTGACACTGAGCACCATGTCTAGCCCCGCGTCCTGCCAGCTTTCCAGCTGGGTCAGGGCCGTGTCAATCACCCATTCGCCGATGTCGATGGCCAGCGGGTGGTCTTCAATCACCGGCAGGAAAGCGGCCGGTGCCAGCAAACCCTGTTCCGGGTGTTGCCAGCGGATCAGCGCCTCAGCGCCGATGACTTGGCCGGTGCGCATGTTCACCTTGGGCTGGTAGTGCAGCACGAATTCACGCTCGGCCAACGCGCGCCGAATGCGGTCCAGGCTTTCATGGTGGCCGCGCACGCTACGGTCTTGTTCGGTATCAAAGAGGTGAAAGCGGTTCTTGCCCAGCAACTTGGCCTGGTACATGGCTTGGTCGGCTTGGCGCAGCAGTTGGTCTGCATCCACTTCTTCGGCTTGCGGGTAAAAGGTCACGCCCAAGCTGGCCGATACCTGCAGGGTCAGTTCCCCCACCTGCACCGGTTGTGCCGCCGCCGTGAGCAGTCGGGTCAACAGGGGCACGCAGGAAGCGGTGTCTACCAAATCGACCAGCACGGCCACAAATTCATCACCCCCCAAGCGCGCCAGCGTGTCGCCGTCACGCAGGGATTGCTTCATTCGGGTGGCCAGCGCGATCAGTAACTCGTCGCCCGCGTCGTGCCCGTGGTTGTCGTTGATGGCTTTGAAACCGTCCAGGTCGAGGAAGGCCACGGCGGTTCGCACCCCGCGCCGCTGGCTTTGGGCCAACGCCTGTTGCAGCCGATCGGCCAGCAGCACCCGGTTGGGCAGGCCGGTCAGGGCATCAAAATGGGCGATGTGCTCCAGCTGTTGCTCATGCACCTTGCTGGCGGTGATGTCGGAGAACAGGGCCACGTAATGCTGCAGTTCCCCCTTCGCGTCGCGCACGGCGCTGATGGTCTGCATTTCGGCATACACCTCACCGTTCTTGCGCCGGTTCCAGACCTCGCCGTACCAGTGGCCCTGTACTTCCAGGCTGCGCCACATGGCTGCGTAATGCTCTTTGCCCTGGCGCCCGGAGTTGAGCAGGCGCGGGTTCTTGCCCAGCACCTCGTCCCGGTCATAGCCGGTGATGCGGGTGAAGGAAGCGTTGACGTCGACGATGGTGCCATCGGGCGCGGTAATCATGATGGCTTCCCGGGCGTGGCTGAAGACTTTGGCCGATAGCTGGAGTATTTCTTCGTCCCGTTTGCGGGTCGTAATGTCGTGCACAGCAATCAGGTTGGCCTCCTGCCCGTCGAAAACAATGCGTGTTGCCAGCACTTCGACGTCGATCGTAGAGCCATCCAACCGGAGGTATTTTTGTTCCACCAGTGGAACCGAAAGTCCACTTTCGGCAACGGCTTGGGCGCGCGCCAGCGCGAAGGCCCGGCTGTCCGGGTGCACCCGGTCGACGATGGGGGTGCCGATCAGCTCGGTGGCAGACTGCGCGCCAAACAGCGTGACTGCTGTCGGGTTGAGGTAAACCACTTTCCCGTCGCGGTGTACACCGATGGCTTCTGGCATCCATTCGATCATGGTGCGGTAGCGGTGTTCACTGATCTGCAGCGCGGCGCCCACCCGTTTGCGCTCGTCGATGTCGGCAATCACCCCCACCAGGCCCCACTCAACGCCCTCGGCATCCACAAACCGATTGCCTGTCAGGCGGCCCCAAAACTCGGTATGGTCGGCACGCCAGTACAGCCGGTCCAAGTCAACCGACGTGATTTCACGGGTCAGCAAGGCACGCATTTTTTGGCGTCCCACGTCGCGCTCGGATGGGTGTACCAGCGATACGTATTCACTGCCCACCAGCGTCTCCAGTGGGCGCCCAAACATCTCGGCCATGCGCTGGTTGGCCTGCGTGATGCGCCCGTCCATGTCCACCACAAAGATGGCGACGCTGGAGGTGTCCATTACCTGTTTGAGCAACATCTCCCGTTGCGACAGGGTGCTGAGCAGGCGGTTGAAGCCACCAATGAGTCGGCCAATTTCATCTTCGCGTGCGACAGGCAGTGGCTGCGGCCGTTCGTTCGAGTGTGATTGCCCGGCCAAGGCCTCGACGGTGGACAGCAGGGGGGCGAGTTGGCGTCTGAGCATCCAGCGGGTCAGGCTACCTGCAAGCAAGGTCAGCACCAGTGCGGCCAGCAGCATGCGCAGTTGCATGTTTTCAACGGGAGCAAAGGCCTCGGCCGTTGGCAGTTGGGCCATCACATACCAGTTGGCCACGGGCACGCGCTTGGCGGATGCAAGCACCTCCATGCCCAGCGGGTTGGTCAATACTGCCGAGCCTTCATAACCCTGAATAAATCGTTCCAGCACCGCATTACTACCGGCAGGGGGGAGCAGGGTCATGATGCGGCTCTTGTCGCTGGAGGTGACGACCAACCGGTACTGGGGGGCCACCAGCACGAAACTGCCGGTGCGGCCATAGTGGCCCTGTGTCACCTCATCCAAAAAATTGGCTTGACCCAGTTGGGTCACCCCGGACAGTGCGCCTATCACTTTGCCACCCGTGCCACGAATGGGGACGGACATGCCCAACACCGGTGCGCCCAGCAGTTTGCCGATGACCGGTTTGCCTATGTTGGGCGTGCCTTCCTTGAGTGCGAGGGCGACTGAACCCACGTCCGCGTAGCTCACGCCAACCCGACTTGCGCCGCGCCCCGTGTCTGCCACCGCCGTGCCGTCGGCCCGGTAGGCGAGAATGCCCCCGTTGAACAGGCTGTGTCCGACAATCTGGGGGTCTAGAAATTTTTGCATCCCACCCGCCTTGCCTTGCAGGGCGGGCGCGGCGGCTGCAGCCAGTTTTCCCAATACCTCAAGGCGTTCACTCAGCTCCCGGTTGATGTCGTCGGCGGCAATGGACGCGGCCGAAAACTGCTGCGCCCCCAAGAGCTGCTGCATGTCGTGGCGCAACATCCGGCTGGCGTAAAAGGCCAGCGACCACAGGCTCAGCACGAAAATGGCCAGCGTAAAGAGGGTCACCCGGGTCTTGAGGGAGCGTCGCAAAAGGGAGGGCAGATTCATACGTAAGGGCCATAAGCGAGGCTGGGGCGATCGGCACCATTTTGCAGCGACCCCTTGATTCGGAACATGTTATGGCTTAAGTAGGGGTCAAATAGGTGTTTTGAGCCCGTGGATAGTGCGCAAGCAGCTATTAAAAATATAGCATTCAAGTGGGCTGTGCCGACTTCGGAAGCAGCTCCTTCAGTTGTGCGAGCAAGGCGTCCCGCATGGCATGGAGCTCCCCCAGTCGCGCCAGTGCCAGTGCGCTTTGACCATCGCTGTGCAGGTCACACAGCGCACCCCCCAGGGCGTGCGCCTGCTGGTGCAGTTGGTCTATGGTCTTGAAGCGGGTATCGGTGCCGTTTCGGGTCAGGCCTTCTTTGGCCAGCCACTGGCCAAAGTGGCATTGGTCGGGGTTGAGGGCCGGAGGGGCTTCGCGCGTTCCCCGCAGGAAGTCTTCCATGGCTTTGCTCCAGGCGCGGTGCTCGACCCCGGCAAACAGCAAGGGAAAATCTTCGCGCTGCACCGAGTTGAGTGAGCCCCAGGTCGTGTCCGGTGCCCATGCGGTAACCCAGCCGGGCAGTGCCTGGGCCGGCATGGGGCGCGCAATGCCGTAGCCCTGCGCCAGGTCGCAGCCCAGGCGCAACAGCATTTCGCCATGCTCCACGGTTTCCACGCCCTCCGCGATCACATCGCGGCGGAACGCATTGGCCAGGCCGATGACGCCTTCCAAAATCGCCAGGTCATCCGGGTCGTCCAGCATGTCGCGCACAAAGCTTTGGTCGATCTTGAGTATCTTTGCCGGCAAGCGTTTCAGGTAGGTCAGCGATGAATAACCGGTGCCAAAGTCGTCCAGGGCGAAGCTGACCCCCATCTTGC